>JBOFTL010000974.1:0-9509 GCA_051652045.1 Microcoleus sp.
GATCGATAGCCAGCTTGACTGATTTTTTTAACAATTTCATCTGCAGGCATTTTCAATATCGGACTGAGTTTAGAGGCTGTCTCTTCCCACTGTTTGACCGATCGCTCTTTCGGCCACAGGTATATCGATCGAGATACGCGGTTGGCTGCAAAAATCTTGCCGTTGCGATCTAAAATTTGACCGCGATTTGCCGCAACTGAAACTGGGCGAATCCGGTTGCTTTCCGCCCGCTGGCGGTTGTATGCTCCCTGTATCAGTTGCAATTCCGCCAAGCGAAATACTGGCAGTGTCAATAAGGCTGTTGCAAGCATTAGCAAAATCAGAGCTTGGAGCGATCGACTGCGGCGGAGTGCAGCATTTTCCAAGCTATTTTTATCGAAGCGTACTTTTGAGTTAAAAGAAAAATCGCCAGCCATATTACTGAATCTACTCTTTTTATTCAACAAACAGGTTCAAGCGGTTCCCATCCGGAAAGTTTCTCTGCGAATCCTGAGAATCTGAACGATCTGCACGGCTGAGGTACGGCGACTCAATATTTTATCGCGTCTGTAGAAAATATGTTTTAAATGTTAAGTAGAAGGAAGAAGGAAGAAGATCGTAGGTGGTAGGTAGTAGGTAGTAGGTAGTAAATGGTATAGAATCAGTCTCCAACCTAAAACCTAAAACCTAAAATCAGTAAGCTTTTGGGTAATTTGGCTCTTGCGTTTAATTAGGTGGACTTACTTAACTGTTGACTATTAATAGTTGACATTTGACTGTTAACTGCTGACTGCTGACTGCTGACTCTCTACTTCTATCTTAACTAACTCTTTAGGAAGACAAAAGCCATCTGTCGATCGATAGAGGAAACATCCGCAATATTTGATTAAGATTCGATTGCGAAAGATTAAGACTTCCCATCTCACCTTGTTGTCAGTGGATTTTTTTGATGTCAGATTTTAAATCCAATCTTAAAAACTTCGCCCTCACCTCAATATCCAACTCTCAACTATCAACTCTCAACTCTCAACCGTTAAGGAGGCATGAGTTCTATGGAACCGATCGATCTTCTAATTGCATGGCTGGTGACGGGTAGTAGCTTGCTGCTAATTTCTCAATTGCCGATAGGCGTAGAAATTGACAGTACGCCGAAAGCAATAATTTCGGCTGCGGTTTTAGGAATTTTGAATGTTTTAATCTTGCCAATTCTTAAAGCAGTATTTTTAGTACCCAACGTGCTAACCCTGGGATTGCTTTCTGGATTGTTTGCGTTTGTGATGAACGTAATTATTTTTGCGGTGGCGGCGAAATTGGTAGAGGGATTTCGCTTGCGGATGGGAATTTGGAGCGCTATATTGGGAGCGATCGCTCTGGCTGTAGCGAGTAGTTTGATTAACGGCGTACTGATTTAGAAATTCGATACGCGCGATCGCCTTTTCAACCCGCGAAGGCGGGTTTTGTTCGTGTAGGAGCGAATTCCATTCGCCCCGTGTCTTAAGGAATCCTGCGTTATTGTTAGAATTTATGCGATTGCTTCGCTGCGCTCGCAATGACAAAAAAGGAATCTCTAACCTGGATTGCGATTGCTTCGCTGTGCTCGCAATGACAAAAAAGGAATCTCTAACGGAGATACGATCTTACACCTTCCCGATCGCCGATCGATACGCCATCACCTTATTATCAATTCCCGTAATATCAGTCCCCACAACAACCGCCACCGCCCCCAAATCCAATGCTTTTTTTGCCATTTCAGGACTGGAAATCCCGCCCTCACAGATAACCGGAACTTGCAATTTTTCCACCATTTGCGCCAGCAATTCAAATCCGGGTGGCGCACAATTTTGCGTTTCCGCAGTGTAGCCAAATAGAGTAGTTGCTACTGTATCTGCACCAGCTTCAGCAGCCTGAATTGCTGCCTCTATGGTATCAACATCTGCCATCACTAATTTACCCAATTCATCATGAATTCTGGCAATTAATGTATTTAAATCTTCACCTTGCGGGCGGTTTCTCAAAGTAGCATCAACGGCGATAATATCGGCCCCTGCAAGTACGATCGCCCGCGCATCTGCAAACCGAGGAGTAATATAAATTTCGCATCCCGGTAATAGCTGTTTCCAAATCCCAATTATCGGAACGGATGTCTGTTTTCGCACCGCCGCCACGTGAGCCGGAGTATCAATTCGCAAGCCAGCAGCTCCGCAATTGACTGCTGCTAAAGCCATTGCTGCAATGACGATCGGATCGTGCAATGGAGAGTCGGCTGGTGCTTGACAAGAAACAATTAATCCTGTAGGAATTTGACGCTCGCTCATAGCAAATAAAAAAGGGTGTTCGTAGTGAGAACTTTAGTAATATTATCTCGAATATTAGCTCGAAAAAAAGTCGATAGCTATCGTATTTAGTTTTTATTTAGTTTGTAGTGAGGACTTCAGTCCGCTCCGATGCTATAAAATTAAGCCTTCGCTACAAAGCGTTTCGATCGCGAATAATCGATCGAACATCTTCTCAACTATCAACGATCGACGATCGACAATCGCGAGCGGGGACGCTCGCACTACAACTATCAACGATCGACGATCGCGAGCGGGGACGCTCGCACTACAACTCTCAACGAAGAGGGCGGGCACGGGGGCACCGCCCCTACCAAATATCAATCGATCGCGAGCGGGGACGCTCGCACTACAACTCTCAACTCTTAACTCTCAACTCTCAACTATTTAACTAGCAGTCAATAAAGCAATAATTTTATCCAACAATTGAGTGGGCTGAATCGGTTTGACCAAACAATCATCAGCTCCCGCCGTCGTACCAGATATCTCGCTTTCGGGAATTTCCTTAGCAGTTAAAGCGAGAATTTTAAGATTTTGAGTAACATATTTTTGGCGGAGTTTGTGAATAATTTCGCTGCCACTCATTCCCGGCAAACGCAGATCGATAATCGCAGCATTCGGCTGCAAAAGTTCAATTTGCTCGACCGCTGCCGAACCTTCAATAATCCACACAACTTGCAGTCCTGCGGCTGTAAGAATGTTGCAAATCAGCATCGCAGTTTCTTCATCTGCTTCGACTAAAACCAGGCTGCCCCGCAAGTTAGATTGACTCAGCAGGGATGAATTGAATTTGTCATATTTATCTTGAGAAGAATCATCTTTGATGGCATTTTGGGCGGGTATAAAAACTGTAAAAGTCGAACCAACATCAACAGTAGAATTTACTTCGATCGCCCCGCCGTGGAGTTCTACTAACTGTTTGGTTAATGCCAAACCCAAACCCGTGCCGCCGTATTGGCGGCGGTAGGGCGAATCCAACTGCTGGAATTTTTGAAACAAGAGTGAGTGCTGATTTTCGGGAATGCCAATACCCGTATCTTGGACTTGAAAAACTGCGGTACTGGCTGCTGTTGCGACACCTGATGGTCGCCATACAGACATGATATTTTCGCTGTCTGCCATCCAAACTCGCAGGACGACTTGCCCGCCTTTGGGGGTGAATTTAATGGCATTTCCCAACAGATTGAAGAGGATTTGTCTCAGGCGTCGCGGATCGGCAATAAATCGATCGCGATGGTGTTCTATATGCTGGTTTAGCACCAGTTCTACTTCTTTTGCCTCCGCTTTCTCTTTGAATGCGCGCAGGGTTTGCATTGCAAATTTAGACAGAGAAAATTCGCGAATTTTCAATACTGTTTTACCCGCTTCTACTTGGGATAAATCCAAAATATCGTTAATCAATTCTAACAAATGGTCGCCGCTGTCACGGATGATTTTTAGATACTGCTGCTGCTTTTCAATGGGCAATTTCTTGCTGTCAATTTTGCCAGAAGTCCACCGCAGCAGCGTTTCGGAAATGCCGATGACGCAGGTGAGAGGAGTCCGCAATTCGTGACTCATTGCAGCTAAAAATTCGCTCTTAGCTTGACTGGCAGATTGGGCGGCGGCTAGGGCATCGTGAAGTTCTCGAGTGCGCTCGATGACGCGCTGTTTGAGGGTGTGCTTTTGCTGCTGCACTTCGGCGTAAAGTTCAGCTTGATAAATTGCGATCGCCAAATGTTCTGCGATGTGTTTCAAAAATATTTTTTTGCTTTCTTCCCACTCCCGACAGGTGGACTGGTGGGCGATTAGCAACCCCCACAATTCCTCTTGAACTACGATCGGTACTACTAACTTAGCCCGCACCTGAAGGCTGCGCATCATGTCTAAAAAGCATCGCTGTCCGGCATAATTTTTTTCTACATCTGCAACGCTGAAGGTCATACCTTTGCGGTACTTTTCGCGGTGAAATACTCCTTTAGGAAAGCAGTGCGTGCCTTCGCTAAAATTCAGGACTGAAGTAATAGTGCTGCTGGCTAAAGCTTCGTAGGTGACACGACCTAAAGACACGCGACTGGATGATTCTTTGGTCTTTTCTTCCGATTTGGCAACCAGAGAAATTGCTTCCGAGCCCTCTGATTCATTATCGAATTTTGGAACTTTTTCAAATTGATAAATTAACAGTCGATCGACTTCCAAAAACTCTCGCACCCTAGCGACTGCTTGCGATAAAATTTTCGGCAATTCTAAACTTTGGCGGATCTGAGTTATTACTGCATTCAAAAGCTGCTCTTGTTCTAGCTGCTGCTGCAGGGCATCTTCAACTGGCTGACAAAATGAAGTGCAGGAATCAGCAATTTGCTGTTGCGTAACTATCTCCGTACCGCTGTTCGATCGCGCTGTTACGGCAATTAATTTGGGTGCAATATTTTCCCCAGTTTCTATTGCAGCTTGCAGCGGCGGTTGCTGGCTGTTGGGACTACTATCGCCTGCCAAAATTTCCAGCAAATTCATCGTGAATTCACTTTGCATAGCGGCAGAGTTCGGCTGTAGGTGTTGAATTTTTTGCTTGAGGGCGCTAATGTCGATCGACTCCGGGGCTCCTGGGGAAATTACCGAGAGTTTTTCTGCCACCGGAGAGAGAAAATTGGCGATCTCCTGCGGATCGAAACTCAATATCACCTGCAATTGAGATTGTGGAATTTGAACCTTTTCTGTTTCCGAGCCCGCCTCCGACTCATCTAAATGTTGTCCCCGAAGCAGTGCGCTAAATCGATCCGAGATCGCTGCTGCAAACCTTTGAGTCCGATTTTCCTCCCTATTTTGAACGCCAGAGATCGCCTCGTCTGACAAGAAAATTGCCCCCGGAAGATCGGCAATTTGTCGCAACAACCGATACACCGCCTCAAAGGTTGCTACGGGCAAAATTCGATGTAAGGTTTTTGGTTTCAATCTAAGTATTTTCCCGGTTGTTTGAAAGAACAAGATATGGATTACCCTGCGATCGGGAACCGTACCGAGGAACAGATACGGTCACTCCCGGAAATTTGAGATACAAGTATGCAAGCATGAGGGAGGCGAATAAATTAACTGGATCGAGCTAGCCAAGGGAACTCGAGGAGGGTGGACGGCGAACCGCCTTAAACGATTTTGGTACTTCCAATTACTTCAAACAATTTTATTTTAGTATAATATCAATATACAATTTATTAACTTGTACTTAACACTATGAGATAAATGAACAATCGAACTCACCTCGCCCCCGATTCCACAATCGGACATCTCCCCTCTCACCGCTTCCAAGTAAGCGCGGAAACTTTAGGGCAAGTCGTGGCCGAAAAATTCGGACGCGAACCTGATTTGCCGGGAGTCATTATCACTCGCAACTCGCAGGTATCTGGGATGATTTCCCGCGTCAAATTTCGAGAGCAAATGAGCCTTCCCGATCGCGTACAACTTTACTGGAACAGTCCGATCGGAGCCTTATTAGATTTTATTAGAATTCCGCCTTTGCTGCTCAGTGAAAATTGGAAAATTGAAGATGCCGTCCAAGCATCTCTCAACAGGCAAAAAGATTTGATTTATGAACCAATTGTTGTCGTCAGGGAAGATCGCAGTCTCTGCATTTTGGAAGTCCAAACTTTGCTGCTGGCACAATCTCAACTGTTAGCGCAAGCTAAGAAAAATCTCGAAAAATATCGAGCGGAACGGCAAAAATATGCAGCCAGAATTCAACAGGAACAGGCGAAAGTGCTGGAATTTACGCAGCTTTTAGAAGCAAAGCAACGCCAATCTGAAAAATCCACTACTCCGAGTCCGCAGCAAATTGCAATTGCCAAACAAGCGCAAGAAGTGGTGCAACTTAACCAGCGATTTATGCGAACCGCTCAACTTATTTCATCAGAAAGCCGCCAGGCTTTTCAAGCTACTCTTCAGGGTGCTAATTCTATTTGTAACAATACAGAGAAAATTTTGGGTGTTGGTAAAGCCATCGCTAAAGATTTAGAAACAGTTAATCAAACTTCCAGAACGATCGGGGAAGCGATCGAACAAGTCAGGCATTTAGCAGTACAGGTAGCAGTAGTTACCAACCAACTGGGAAATCGACCTAATGGCTTGAGTCAAGTAAGCGTAGAAATTGCTAGGTTGGCGAGTAAAACTTTTGAATTGGGAACTCAAATAGAGCAAATTGCCGGCCGGTTTAAACTTCGCGTTCACGAACTGACGGAAGCAGCTAGAGGCGGTGCAAATGTGGCTAAATCCGTGACCTCAAAAGTTGAGCGGGCGGAGATAGCGCTGTTGGAATTGGAGGAATTAATCGGTGATAAAAATGTGAAGTCTCTGGGCTCGATCGAACAAGTAACAGAGAAAAAAGAAACAGCAAGCACTCAATCTTTAGTTAAAGAAATTGCCCAAGCAGAAGCGGCGGTATCGGAATTAGAAAATTTAGTTCAACAGCGGGATTCATCTCAGTATCTCATCGAAAAAATACAGCGGGTGCTTAAAAACAATCAAGGAGAGCTTCCTAGTAGATTAAATTCCTGAATTTTGCTGAAACAGCAGCAACCCGTCAGTAACAAAGGAGATTGTACCTTGCTTGACCCAGACCGATCGAGAACGCAAATCGGTTATTTCAATACCTAAAATATTTTCTCCTGTCGGCTGAAAAATTAACTGATTTAAACACAGAGATTTATGAAAATTTTACTGGTAGAAGATGACAAAATTACAGCGAATATGCTGGCACAAGCGCTGAACGCTCACAATTACAATGTGAATACCGCAGCAGACGGTGAAACGGGTTTGCAGTTGGCGCAGGTATATGATTACGACCTGATTCTTTTGGATGTGATGATTCCCAAACTCGATGGGATTAGCTTGTGTCGGGAACTGCGCGCGCGCGGCTGTCAAATGCCGATTTTACTGCTAAGCGCCCTCGACAGCAGCAAAGATCGAGTTCAGGGTTTAGAAGCGGGTGCGGATGATTATGTAGCTAAGCCCTTTAATCTTCTCGAATTAATCGCTCGAATTCGGGCGCTGCTGCGACGGGGCAAGGCAACTTTAGCCAGTACAAATTTGACTTGGGAAAAACTGCAAGTCAACCCGGATACAACGGAAGTAACCTATGGAGAAAAATTGCTGCACTTGACTCCAAAAGAGTACAACCTGCTCGAACTTTTTCTCAGAAATCCGCGACGCATTTTCAGTCGCAGCGCCATGCTCGATCGCGTGTGGTCTGCCGGTGAATTCCCTCAAGAAGAAGCTGTTACCGCTCATATCAAAGGACTGCGACAAAAGTTGAAAGCGGCCGGGATGACAGTCGATTTAATTGAAACAGTATACGGGTTGGGCTACCGCCTGAAAAGTTTGCCCGATGGGTTGGCAAGCAAAAATCCCGATCGAGAAACGACACCACTTTCTCAACATCCCAACTCATTATCTGCATCTCCCGGTGCGCCGGCCGGGGAATCTGACGACAATGCCAAGCGCGCTAAAGTGATGGCTGTATTGGCAGATATTCGGGCAAAATTGGAAGAAAATTTTGCAGAAAAAGTAAGCATATTCGATCGGGCGATTTCTAATTTGAAAACCGGAAACTTAGACGGCGAACTGCGACAAGAAGCCCAGGCTCAAGCTCACAAATTAGTCGGTTCTTTGGGAACTTTAGGAATGCCGGAAGGTTCCAAAGTAGCGCAGCAAATGGAACAATTGTTGCACCCAGAAAAAATCGGAGAACCGGGAGCCGCCCAGCAACTTGAGGAATCAGTTAAATTGCTCAAACGCATATTCGATCGACCGCCAGCAGCCCCTGCAGATCTGGTTGCAACAGCGCTCCCCAATCGTCGTTTGCTGATCGTTGATGACGATACTTTAGTGAGTTCGCGCATCAAAGTTGAAGCCGATGCTTCGGGCTTCCAAGTAGAATTAGCCAACTCTCCGCAAGCAGCAAGAATTGCGATTACTCAACAACTACCCGATGCAATTTTGCTGGATTTAAGCTTTCCCGAAACCAAGGAAAACGGACTGGCTTTCCTCGCCGAAATTCGCCACCAAAAACCGGAAATTCCAGTAATGGTTTTTAGCGGTCACAACCAATTGAGCGAACGGATTGAAGTTGCTCGTTTGGGAGCTTCGGGTTTTTTGCACAAATCTATTCCCCCAGCAGATATACTCAAAGCAGTCTCTGAGGCTCTCGACCAAGCTAACCCAGCAGAAGCTAAGGTGATGGTGGTAGACGATGACGCGCATCTGCTAGCCTCGCTGCAAGTTATTCTGCAGCCTTGGGGATTTCAAATAACCACATTGGTAGAACCGCAAAAGTTTTGGGAGGTACTCGAAAGCACTTGTCCCGATCTACTAATTTTAGATGTTGAAATGCCCGGTTACAGCGGTATCGAACTTTGTTTGGCGGTGCGCAACGACTTGCGGTGGAGCAAACTTCCGGTACTATTTTTAACCGCTCATTCCGAATCGGAAATAGTACGCCAAATGTTTGTAGCAGGTGCTGACGACTACGCAAACAAGCCAATTGTGGAACCTGAATTGATCGCTCGCATTTTGAATCGCTTGGAGAGGACGCAACTCAGGCACCAGCTAGCACAGAGACAGGGTGAATCCCCAATCCCGCTTAAAAATTCCTCGATTGCGGAGGGGGAGAGGGACCATCAGGAGGGAGAGAAAGAAATTAGCGCTCTATCTTCTTTTCAGGGATAAGTAAGTAAGTCCGTCGAATTAAACGTAAGATCTAGATGGCTAAAGAGCTTGCTAGATCGGTTTTCTTCCTTGTTCTTCGTTCATGTTACTTGACCCGGATTTAATCTAAGTCTCAGAAACAAAGCAGCGCGAAAATTTGCAATTTTGCTTGGCTTCGTTTATCGCTATATTTTTACAGGCAAATGAGATATTTCTCTGTAAATCTTTTCACTATTCACCTCGGGAAAAAGCAATGTTATTGCCATCAAATACAGGGACTTTCGAAAATAAAAACTCTGAATTAATTTACGCTCCCGGTTCGATTCAACTTTACGGCATTCTGTTGGTCTTGGAAGAGCCGCTGTTAAAAATTATTCAAGTTAGTGACAATACTTTTGAGGTACTCGGCTTCCACCCCCAGGAAATGTTGGGAAAATGTTTAGATGATTTTTTTGACGCCGAACAAGTTGCAGGAATTAACAGAACTTTGTTGGCAGAGGATGAAACTGTAAAGTTCATAAATTT
>JBOFTL010000975.1:0-2658 GCA_051652045.1 Microcoleus sp.
GCAATTCCTTACCACATTTATTGATTATTGTCAAGGCCAAGCTCGAAGGCGCGATTTTTGGCGATCGATTCAGTCAAACACGCATCACGGGTGTAGGATAGGTAACAACCTCAAAAGAGAATTGAGGTATGCTAGAGACATCTAACAGCGCACATAGCACCTAAGTTTAGAATGACTTTACACAAAACAGGAGAACTTTAGCAACTCTTTAAAGTATCTTCAAGGAAAATCTAGAGAAAAACCCCGCAGAAAAGACATAATAAAATAAAGATCGAAGATATCCGGCCAAAAAACTTAGGCCGCAAAACTTGGGTGCAATCGAAATCTGCGATCGCGCACGACCCCGACCACTGACAGATAATAACTTCTAGCAGCAAGAAAGGGCTTTTGTGCAGTCGAGCTGCGCTGGCTAGATTATAAAAACACAGGCACACTCGATCGACATGAGCTACTGCGTAAATCCCGGCTGTCCCCATCCCCAAAACCCTCCCGACTCCGTTCTTCAGTGTCAAACCTGCGGTGCGAAGCTGCTGCTGCGCGCTCGCTATCAAGTAATTCAACCTTTAGGACAAGGAGGTTTTGGAGCGACATTTTTAGCAAAAGATATTTCATTACCAGGTCAGCCGAGTTGCGTGGTCAAGCAACTGAGGCCAAACAGTTCGTCACCGCGAGTTTTAGAAATGGCGCGGGAACTGTTCAGGCGAGAGGCAAAAACCCTCGGTCAACTGGGCGACCACCCGCAAGTACCCAGGCTGCTAGATTTCTTTGAAACCGAACAGCAATTTTACTTGGTTCAAGAATATGTTAAAGGCTGGACTTTGAAACAAGAAGTCAAACAATCAGGGCGTTTTAACGAATCTGACGTGAAAAATTTTCTATTAGAAATTCTGCCAGTAGTTCAGTACGTCCACGGTCAAGGAGTAATTCACAGAGATATCAAACCAGCAAATATTATTCGTCGCGCTCAAGACAATCATTTAGTTTTGATTGACTTCGGAGCTGTCAAAGATAAAGTCAGCCAAACAATATTATTAGACCCCGCCGACCAAAGTGCCAACACCAAATTTTCAGTAGGCACCTTCAGTTTTGCCCCGCCCGAACAAATGGCTTTGCGGCCGATATTTGCCAGCGACATTTACGCCTTGGGCATGACTTGCCTGTACTTGCTGACGGGAAAATCGCCAAAAGATTTAGATTTTGACGCAGTAACCGGCGAAATCATCTGGCAGCCCCATGTTTTGGTGAGTCCGAATTTGGAACGGATTCTCGATAAAATGCTCAAGCCCTTAGTCGGACACCGCTTTCAATCAGCAGCAGATGTCCTCAGAGCTCTGAACGGCGAATTTGAAGACCCCAGGCTTTCGGAGGGCTTAGCGACGCAATTCAACGGCTCTAATCGCCCAGTTGAAGAACCGACGATCTTTAATGATGAAGGTACCGCGTGGCTGTCACCCCACACCAAAGCGCATCAAGGCTCAACCAAACAAAGCTTTCGTACCAGAACCTCGTTCACCCAATCTGGGAACACGGGGATGGGACCAAGAGTTGCCCGCAGTCTGGCCGAGTCTGGGAGAACTTTCGGGACTGCGGCACTGTCCAATGGCAATTTAGCAGCGCAAAAGCTGGCGAAAGCACAGACTAAGTGGGATGGAAACAGTTTGCGAGCAGCTTATTTTAAAGGCAAGCGCGATTTTGCTGACTGCGAACTGTCCGGCTTGCAACTGCCCAAGGCGCAGTTGTCAGGGGTAAATTTTTATCAAGCCAAGCTGGTGAAGGCAAATTTACAAGGGGCAGATTTGTCGGGAGCAAATTTGGGTCATGCCAGATCGATCGGGGCAAATTTGCGATCGGCCAATTTAACTGAAGCTTATTGCAGTACGACCAATTTTGAAAACGCCGACTTGCGAGGTGCGGATTTGACGGGCGCTTATTTGAGCAAAGCGAATTTGCGGGGAGCGAATTTGTGCGGTGCGAATCTGACGGGTGCTACTGTTTCTGAGGAACAATTGGCAACGGCAAAGACTAATTGGATGACTACGAAGCCTGATGGTAAGAGAGGTTTTGGGTTGTGAGTTAGTTGAAAGTTGAGAGTTGATAGTTGATAGTTGATAGTTGTTAATTCTCCCATTCTCCCCTTCCCCCACTCTCCCTCTCTCCCGCTCTCCCTCCCACTCTCCCCCTCTCCCCTTCCCCCACTAGGGTGATTCGTCAGGAGGAAGTTCGATCGCCCGCTAATTGCGTACATTAAGAATTAGCAAGCCTCGGATTCGATCGCCAAAAATGATACAGCTCAACCGCAGCATTCGACCTTTATTGCAGATAATCGTCCTAGCTATCGCTTACTGCGTGACAGGCAAACTCTCAGCTTCGCTTCTGGGACTGGTGAAAGCCGAAGCTTCTCCCGTGTGGCCGCCCGCAGGTATTGCCCTGGCCTCCATGCTGCTGCAAGGGCGGCGGATGTGGCCGGGAGTTGCCCTAGGTTCGGTACTGTTAAATTCCACCGCCGGCTTTGGAATACCGTCCCGTGTCATGGTGACAGCGGCTTTGAGCGTTACGCTGCAAGCTTTAGTGGGAGAAGCGACTCTGAGGCGGATTGGCTTTTCTAACAAACTCGAACGCTTGGAAGATGTTTTGGGATTGGTGGCGGGTGCTGCTATC
>JBOFTL010000976.1:0-5265 GCA_051652045.1 Microcoleus sp.
TTTAAATGAAGCAGACGGCGCGATCGAAACACTACAAAATTTGATTTTTGGCTCCAAAATATCCGATATCGAGCAAGTGAAAAACCTGCTCGCAGAAAACGACTTGCCAGGAGTGCGCCACCTGCTGGCAACCATCGACGAAAAATTAGGCAGATTAGAGCATCAAATTTACGATCCTCAAGAATTAATTCACTTGATGCTACCTTGGATTGCCGAAATTCTCAGCCTCAAAATTGCAGAATCCAAGGGAGAAGTTGTCAAGGCGATGGTGCCGATTATCGACGAGGTGATCCGAGGTAAAACTCAAGAAAACAAACTATCAATGAGTTCTGCAATCTCTGATTTGCTACCCGACGCACTGGCCCAACAAGTAGAAAACTGCCCCGCCGACATTGCCAAAGCCATCGCCCCAGAAATTGCTATTGCTATTAAAGAACAAATTCGGCTCGATCGAGAATCAATTTCTCAAGCCCTCGCCCCAGAAATGGGCAAAGCAATTACAGCCCAAATCGAGCTCGAACGCGACGCAATGGTAGACGCCCTTTATCCGGTAATTGGCAATACGATTGCTAAATACATGGCAGAAGCGATTAAAAATATCAACGAAAAAGTATCAAACGCCCTCAGCGTCGAAGGAGTGCAGCGCAAAATTCGCTCTAAAATTCAAGGAGTCTCCGAAGCCGAATTAATCCTCAGAGAATCAATACCCTTCAAAGTACAAGCTATTTTTTTAATTCACAAAGCATCCGGCTTGGTAATTTCCGAAGTTCAAGAAGCAGGAGATTTCAGCCTCGAATCGGAAATGGTAGCAGGAATGCTCACAGCAATTCGCAGTTTTGTTAACGACTGCATCGTACAGCCGGGAGAAATCTCCGAACTAAATGAAATCGATTACGGCGATTCTAAAATTATCCTAGAAGTAGGCGGGTACTGTTATTTAGCAGTTATCAGTCGCGGAGATCCGCCCCAGAATTTTCTCCAAAAAATGCGAGAAACGCTCAGCAACATCATCATTAAATACAACAAATCCATCAATCAGTTTAACGGCGATCCCGGTACCATTTCCGACGATTTGCACCCGCTGATACAATCTTTATTCAATGCTGCGCTTACCAAAGAAAAATCGAAAAAACCCCCGATTGCCCTGGCGGGTATCGGTTTAGCAGTGCTGAGTGTAATTTTAATTCCCTGGGGCATTCACCAACACCGCAATGCCATTAACCGCAATCTCGAAGCAACTACCGCCGCAGCTTTAGGATCGGCTCCCGAATTAGCAGTTTACCGCTTAAATGCGGAAATTCAAGGCAGCACTCTCACCTTAACCGGAAAATTGCCCAATCCAGAATTGCGGGCAAAAGCTGAAAAAATCGCTGCATCAACTGTCCCCAATTTGAAGTTAAATAATAGAATTATTGCTGTAGATGTTCCCCCAGATCCAGTCTTGACGGCGGCAGAAGTACAGAGAATTACCGCTGTTTTAAACCAAATCGAAGGCGTGGCAATTTCCAGCAAGTATCGCGATCGCAAAGTTACAGTAGAAGGCAGTGTAATTCAATCAGCCGATGCGCAAAAAATTGCTAAAGCTTTTAAACAAATTCCCGGAGTTCAGTCCGTCATCAGCACTGTTAAATTAAATCCGCTAGAGATTGCTACCCGCATTTATTTCGAGCCAGGAGCGGCGACACTAAGCCCATCATATCGCGAGACAATTGACAAAATTCAAAAGTTTCTGCAACAGCACCCTCAGAAACGTATTAAAATAATTGGTCACAGCGATCGCGTCGGTGAAGCAGCCTTCAACGAGCAGTTAGCACTGCGACGTGCTGCTGCAGTACGAGATGCCCTGGTCCTCAGTGGTATCGCCCCTCAGCGACTGGTAACTGTCGGCAGCAAAAATCTGCCCCCCGGCATCGAACCAGACCAACCTCTACTTTTAAGTAGATGCGTGTTATTTGAACCAATTACTCCCAACAAAACAAACAAATAATTATGTCAGTTATCTCTAAAAAAATGTGCATGGTCGGAGACTTCGGCGTCGGCAAAACCAGTTTAATCCGGCGTTTTGTCGATGGACAATTTAGCGACCAGTACCTGTCAACTGTGGGAGTAAAAATTTCTCGCAAAACTCTAGAACTAGAAAGCGTCGCACTGCAGAAAAACTTGACCGCACAATTACTGATTTGGGACTTGGAAGGACATACAAAATTTAAAGGAATTGCCCCAACTTACCTGCAAGGTGCTAGCGGAGTTTTAATAGTTGCCGATGTCAGTCGCCCCGAAACAGTCGAGCGCATCACCGAACACATTCAGTTATACAATTCAGTAAATCCTAAAGGTGTCATTATTATTGCTTTGAACAAAGTTGACTTGATTGATGAAGAAAAACTAGCAGTGCTGACAGAAATCGCTTATTCAGTAGCAGGTGAAAAAGTAATAGCTGTTTACACGACATCTGCGAAAACAGGTAAAGATGTGGAAGAAATCTTTCACAAGCTAGCTTACACAATGGTAGAACAAACATGAACCTTCTTTTCAAAAAAATTCTCGGTCCAAAGCAAACAGAGTATTTGGTAACCAATCACAGCTTGATTATTGAAGAAATCTCTGCCGGAGTGCAGCGGTTTGCAGAGCATTCCAGCGAAGCACTACCGGGAAAAGATGTCCGCACCGTTTTTCCCGAACTAATTGGCATCGAGAATATTCTCATGTCGATCGTACTTGGCTCGAAACCCAGTTTTGAACTCAAAGGTGTGGCGCGATTTTCTGAGAGTACGTATCCCCTGTATTTTGATATTTTGGCCCTGGCAAGTGAAGAACCCGATCGAACAAATAAGTTAATAATATTATTTGAAGATACCACCGAAAAAATGGTAATGAAGCAATCGCTAGTGCAAAAAGCTAACGAGGCTAATTTGTTATTAAGCGCTTTAACAGCATCGAGAGATTATGTAGATAAAATTATTCGATCGATGGGTGATGCGTTGTTGGTGACAACCACCTTGGGAACGATTAAAACAGCTAATAGAGCGGCGCAATTACTCTTTGGATACAGCGAATCAGAATTAATCGACCTGCCATTGTCGATGATTGTTGTAGAAGAAGAACTACTGTACCAAGCGCGCCATCGATATATTTTGTCTCATAAAGAAATGGCCCGCGAATTGGAAGCAATTTGTACTACTAGAAACGGCGAAGAAATTTGGGTGGAATTTTCTTGCTCGGCAATTCAAACTGAATTACCCGGACTGTACGACTTTGTTTATATCGGCAGGGACATCACCGAACGCAAGCTAAAAGATATGGAAATTCGCTGTTCTCTGGCAAAAGAACAAGAAATCAGAGAAGCAAAATCTCGCTTTTTTTCCACAATCGCTCATGAATTTGGGAATCCCTTAAATACAGTATTATTTTCAACTCAAATTCTCAAAGAATACGGCGAAGAAGTCACGGAAGCCGAAAGAGTTCAATACTTAGAACACATTAAATCAGCCTCAAAGCACATGGTGCAACTATTAGATGACTTGCGGTTGCTGTCTAGTGCAGAAGCAGGACAATTGCAATTTAATCCCGCACCCCTTGACTTGCCCAAGTTTTGTGCCGAGTTAGTAGAAGGAGTGAAAATTAGTTACGGAAAAAATCATGCCATTAACTTTGCCTGCGGAATCGCAGGTGCACCCGATCGATCGAGCGAATTCAAATTACAGGATATGCAAAAATTGCCATTCGATAAAAAATTGCTGCGACACATTGTGACAAATTTACTGGGAAATGCGGTAAAATATTCGGAAATCGACAGCAATATTTATTTTGACTTAGATTGCGACTCAGAAAAAGCTACTTTTAAAATTCAAGATGAAGGAATAGGCATTCCTGTCGAAAACCAAGAGAAATTGTTTGAATCTTATTACCGGGCTGAAAATGTAGGTAAAAGACCCGGTACAGGACTGGGTTTGTCGATTGTCAAACAGTGTGTAGAATTGCACGGAGGTCAAATCAGATTTGTCAGTGAAGTAGGAGTGGGTACTACTTTTACAGTTACAATTCCTTACGATCGAAAACAGGAAACAGTTGACAATTGACACCAATTGCCCAGCACCAGTATGTCCGCTGTCTGCTGCATTATCTATCATTTACTGTACTATCTTTAGGTGGTTTTCTCAATTTCTAGGAGTAATTAGTAGGTGCACAAAAACATAGACATTCCCTGAATAAGTTTGACATTTTGTAGATACTAAAACGTAATTGAAAATATACCTCTATGTTCAAGTTTGACACCCCTCCAAACCAACCATCCTCTGCACAGCAGTTTCTAGTCACAGTCAAAAACCTGACATTGAAAAATAGGTTGAGTTTCTAAAGTATCAGCGGTTAGTTTATTACTCATAATTTCCATGAAACCCCCGTTTACAAAACTGTTAGTTCCTCCCCATTTGGAGTATTTAGCACTCGATAACGAATTAGTAGTTCAAGAAACATCACAAAAAGTACAGCGGTTTGGAGAACCTCCCGAAGAGGTATTGCAGGGGAATGACGTTCGCATTCCTTTCCCCGAACTCATAGGAACTGAAGAGATTTTAATTGATATTTTAGAAGGACGACAAGATAATTTTGAGTTAAAAGCGATCGGGCGGGTATTAGCAGATAATTCGCCCTTGTACTTCGATATATATATTACCAAGTTTACCGAAGCAGAGAGCGACAGTCAATTAATTATATTTTTTGAAGATGTAACAGACAGGATGGGTTTGGAACAAACCTTAGTCCAAGCTACCAATGAAATGAATATTTTATTAAGTGCCTTGGCTGCTACTAATAGTTATGTAGAAAAAATTATCAGCTCGATGGCAGAAGCATTGTTAGTCACTACAGCATCGGGAAAAATCAAAAAAATCAATCAAGCAGCAATAGATTTATTCGGTTACAGCGAAACAGAATTAGTAAGTCAACCAATAGATGCGATCGTATTTGAAGGTGCATCTTTGCAAGCAATCGGTCAGCAACTTCAGCTATCCCAAGCTAACACCGAAGTAATTTGCAGGGCAAAAACAGGAGAAAAGCTAACCGTTGAATTTTCTTGTACCGCTATTCCTGTTGACTTTAACAACCTTGCCCAGCCTATTACAGTACGAGATTTCCTGTATGTCGGCCGCGACATTACAGATATCCAGCAAGCCCGCAAGCGCAAAGCAGTCCAGTATGCTACTACCCGCATCCTCTCCACATCCGAAACAATTATTCAAGCCTTAACAGCAATTCTCCCCGAAA
>JBOFTL010000977.1:0-4828 GCA_051652045.1 Microcoleus sp.
TTGCAGCTTTTAGCTTACAGGTGCGGGGTTGCGGGCGATCGAAAAAAAACTTTGGAAAAGTGCTTGCCAAATTCGCGAGGTGTTTGCTAGGATTGTTAAGCGTGAAAAAAACAAATCAAGCGCAAAAAAACAAGCCGGGATAGCTCAGTTGGTAGAGCAGAGGACTGAAAATCCTCGTGTCACGAGTTCAAGTCTCGTTCCTGGCATACCAGAAAAGCCCTTGAAAGTAACGATTTCAAGGGCTTTTCGCTTGTTGTACGCTTTTTAAATAGGTACGAGTGCTGGCATTTTTAGCTTTTGAACTTCAAAATGGGTGTAAAACGGGTGTAAAAGAGCTAGAATAGAGGAGTAATTACACCATATAAGTCTATGTATTCCAAAACGCTGACAGGACGGGCATCGAAAGGTTCTGTGTCCATTCTCAGTTCTAACAATCGGTTGCAATTGCGATTTAGGTACGAGGGCAAGCGTTATTACGTTTCTACAGGGTTAACCGATACTCCTGCCAACCGAAAACTCGCACAGCTTAAAGCATCCGGGATCGAGCAAGATATTCTCTGCGAGAGATTTGACGCCACTCTAGAGAAGTACCAGCCTCAATCTGCTCTTAGTACGATTACACCCTTTACACCCATTAAGAAGCCACAACCGCAACTAGACGAACTTTGGGAAAAATACAGCGACTTTAAAAAGCCTCAAGTTAGCCCTAGTACCTACGTTAAGGACTTTAGCAAGCACAAGAATCACATCGCTAAATTACCAACACGATCGCTAGATGACGCATCAGCTATCCAAGATTACCTATTAGCAAATTTAACCTCTGATGCGGCAAAGCGTTGTTTTACTCAGATTAAAGCTTGCTGTAACTGGGCAGCAGAAGAGGGATTAATCGACGATAACCCCTTTGCTGCTATGAAGATTAAACTTCCAAAGGGTGTGTCTGAAAATGGTGCTTCTGAAGAACAAGAAGTTAACCCATTTAGCAAAGAAGAGAGAGATTTAATCATTCGTACCTTTGCCAGCGATCGCTACTATAGATATTATACAAACTATGTGCGCTTTTTGTTTTTTACAGGATGCAGACCTTCTGAGGCAGTGGGATTAAAGTGGAATAACATCACCAATAGTGTTATTCAGTTTCGCAATGCTGTTGTTGTTTCTGAAGATGGCTTAGTTCTCAAAGAGGGGCTGAAAACACAGAGAAAACGTGATTTTCCTATTACTCCAGAAGTTAAGGCGATTTTAGAGGAGATCCGCCCCGAAGTAGTCGATCCAGAATCGCTAATATTTACCAGCCCGAAAGGAAAGTTTATCGACCATCACAACTTCTCTACTCGTGCTTGGAAGTCAATTTTAGCTAAGTGCGACTTTCCTTATCGTAAAAGCTACCAGACGCGACACACTTTTATCAGCTTGTGCGTAGAAGCACATATTAACAGCACAGCGATCGGTCGGTGGACTGGTACATCTGCCAAGATGATCGATAACCACTACGGTGCTACTAACTTTACCAACCTCAGACCTCCAGATCTTTCTTAAAATAGCAACTTACAGCAGATTGTATCCTTGATGAATTACATTCGCTTATCAAACAATCCCCCAAGGACACGGCATTGCCGTGTCCCTACCTGCAATCTATTGGTACCTCACGCTTCCTGAAATTTGCTGTATATTGCGTTCGATCGATTACAATAACAAAAATGCTTCGCAGCATCGGACTGAAGTCCGCACTACGAACTAATTTTACTGCGATCGATCGAATACGATCTTACTTTTGAGTGAGATATTTCGCTAATTCAGGAATTTCACCAGCAGGTTGCCACTCGTTTTCTCCCCGACGCACTTTAGTTCGAGCAGTAATCTTCTGAACTTCCCACAGTTGCAGTTTAGTATACGGTCCTTCGGATTTACCACTGCGAAACACGTACCATTCAGAAACTTCAGCAGCCGTTACCGCAGATCTTCTCACAGACTTCATCCGGTTCATTCCAGACTCAGATTTAAGCTGATTGAGTTCTTGTTCTATTGGATCTATCGGTATATTACTCGTATTGCCGCGCGCAGAAGAGGAATCAGCGTTCAATTTTTTAGAGGCTTTTTGCTGGTTGAATTTCCAAAAACACGCACCTACCAAACCGAATATACCAAAAACACCTCCCCCGACTGCAGGTATCAATGCAGGATGAGGCGGGCTGTATTTTTCTGGTTGTGCTGGGGTAGGTGCTGGCGTCGGACTCGGGCTGGAGTTATCATCATCTTCGTAGTCTTTATCTCGGTAAGACTTTCGATTGCGAGGTCGTTTCTTTTTTTGAGCGTAAACCGGAGAAACAACTAGAGCTGAAGACCCAGCAAATAACAACAGCACTTTTCGGCGTGACAGCTTATAATTAGTCATATTCTGGTAGAGGATAGATGTATCGCTCTTTTCTCAGAACTCAGTAATATTGCGGTCCTCTGAGAAAATTGTATTGTGCGATAACAAGATTTTCTCAGATGTTGGGGTCTGTTGTTGCACCTGCAAAAAAAGAAGACTCGATCGCGCGATCGAACTCAACATTTGCAATTTTCAAGCAGCTTTCAGATATCCTCGAAAAAAAGCCTCAAAATCTCGATCGCCGCTGACAACCCGCAAAATTTCAATACCGTTCTCAACAAAGCGCTATATCCATACAGTACGATGTCGGATCTCCAGCAATTACCAATTACCAATTCCCAATTACCAATTACCAATTACCAATTACCAATTCTCAATTCCCAATTCCCAATTCCCAATTCCCAATTACCAATTCCCAATTCTCAATTCCCAATTCCCAATTCCCAATTCAGTTGAGTTAATTAAATATTCAGGCAATTTTTTATTGACAAATATCGATATTTATAGTATGCAAGCAAGGAAATAGTGTTAAACTAATCTAGTTCGGGCAGCGATCGCACCCAAAACAAACGGCTACAATCAAAAATACATTAGACATCTCCCATAATTAGGTTTTTGTCTAGATAGGGTAAGGCTTCCAGAATCTTTTTAGGAGATGTCTATTCTATTTTTCTACAATACAGTCTACTTTAGTTGAACTTCTCAGTGTCACAAAACAACACCTCAACTCAATCCTTTCAATTTGACTCAATCGACAGCGCCCTGGCAGAAATCAAAGCAGGACGCATGGTAGTAGTCGTCGATGACGAAAATCGTGAAAACGAAGGCGACGTAATTTGTGCCTCCCAATTCGCCACGCCCGACATCATTAATTTCATGGCTGTCAATGCTCGGGGTTTGATCTGTCTGGCACTGACCGGTCAAAGGCTCGATCGACTCGAATTGCCACTCATGGTGAGCAAAAATACTGACAACAACCAAACCGCTTTTACCGTCAGCATCGATGCAGTCCAAGGCGTCAGTACCGGCATCTCCGCCGAAGATAGAGCTCGCACCATCCAAGTAGCCATCCACCCCGATACCAAACCCCAAGATTTGCGCCGCCCAGGACATATTTTTCCCCTGCGGGCGATCGACGGTGGGGTACTCAAACGCGCCGGCCACACCGAGGCTTCAGTTGACCTCGCCAGACTTGCCGGCCTCTATCCCAGCGGCGTCATCTGCGAAATCCAAAACCCCGACGGTTCGATGGCCAGGTTGCCAGAATTAATCGAATACGCCAAAACCCACAACCTGAAAATCATCAGCATTGCCGATCTCATTAGCTACCGACTGAAACACGATCGATTCGTCCTTCGCGAAACCACCGCCAAATTGCCCACAGAATTTGGCGAATTTACCATCTGGGCCTACCGCGACACCCAAGACAACTCAGAACACGTGGCCATTGTCAAGGGCGATCCTGAAGAATTTAAAGACAAACCCGTCATGGTGCGAGTGCATTCCGAATGCTTGACCGGCGATGCTTTAGGTTCCCTGCGCTGCGACTGTCGGATGCAACTGCAAGCAGCGCTGAAAATGATCGAAAATGCCGGTAGTGGCGTCATCGTTTACTTGCGCCAAGAAGGTAGGGGCATCGGATTAGTCAACAAATTAAAAGCTTACTCGCTGCAAGATATCGGATACGATACGGTGGAAGCTAACGAGCGATTGGGATTTCCTGCAGATTTGCGCAACTACGGCGTCGGAGCGCAAATGCTCAACGATTTGGGAGTGCAAAAAATCCGGTTAATTACCAATAACCCGCGCAAAATTGCCGGGTTGAAAGGTTACGGAATTGAAGTAGTCGATCGCGTTCCCCTACTAATTGAAGCCAACGATTACAACTCGATTTATCTGGCAACAAAAGCCGAAAAACTCGGTCATCTGCTCCTGCAAACTTATTTAATTACAGTGGCAATTGATTGGGACGAAACAAAGGAAGAAGCAAGAAGGAAAAAGGAAGAAGGAAAAAGGAAGGAGGAAGAAACAGAAGGGGTTTTAAATATGGCAGTTCAATCTCCAATTGCCGATCGGTACGCACACTTGGAAAAACTGCGGCATTTAGCGGCCGGCCACGATTTGTTGCTGAAAGAAGAAGCCAGACCGGTGGGAATCGCCCTGTTCGGACAAAACTCCTTAATCGTTCATCTCGGCTTCGATCAAGCCGGACTTGCGGCCCCTGATTGGTACGCACAAACCAATCATCCTTACGTCAAGGCGATCGGCCAAATTCTTCGCGAAATTGGCAACTGGCCGGACTTGCAAAAATTAGAATTGCTGGTTTCCACCGGCACAGATCCGCTCAAAACCCTGCAAATACAGCTCGATCGCCAGCAATTCCCCTTGAGCGAACTGACCGCAATTTGCGATCGGCTGGAACCTCAAAAAATCTACAGTTTTGCTGCTATTCCC
>JBOFTL010000978.1:0-2495 GCA_051652045.1 Microcoleus sp.
GTTCTGGAGTTTTTGGCATTCGATTTTTCAGTTTTTGACGGTTCGGATTTCCTGTTATCGCTTGCTGGAGAGGGTTTTGCAGGCTTGGGTTCGGGGCTGTTCGCCGGGAAATCAACCTGAGCTATTTCTTGAGAAACACGATCGTCAAATAAGCTGGGGGCGAATTGCCGTCCGCTGGTAGCGGGCACAGTCCACAAGTCCAGACAGGCGATACAGGCGAATAAAAATAAACTAGATCGGTAGTGCGCCATAAAACTCAATCCGGGTTGTGAGAGGCAATTTCGCCTGACCAAATATTAAGGCCTGCTTTGTAAAACTTACCCAAACTTGACTAAAGCCATCTTTAGCCAAAATTCAGAACTCACTGTTATTCAATTTGAGCGCTTGCTTGACGGCAAACATGATTAAACCTCCTCTCGGTAATTAACTGCGGACAAGTTTCGTAAACTATTTGGCACGCTATGTCCAGCTCCTGCAAAAGATCGCTCTCAACTTTCAACTGTTGAAGATCTTTCGTGTAACCTTGAGCTAGCTCGATCCTAACTGCTATCTGCTCAACTAAGTGAGAACGCGCGCCAAAACGGCGAAATATCTCGGTTTGAGAGGGCAGCAATCCAACTCCCAGTAACACAATTGCGTCATTGATGCGCAAGTTCTAGAACAAAAGTAGTGTGAAACAAGGTACAACAACTGCAGGCAAGGCAGCAGAATCCAGAAAATTTATTGCTACTGAACCGCTGGGAAAAAGCGGTGAAACTGCGGAACAAAGGGTTTGGGATGTGGTTTGCGAGGCTTTTGCCTCGCGGGAGTGCGTTGCTTATTGGCGGTATCCTATTTTTTCAGCCTCGGGTGATTTTCGCAAAGAGCCTGACATTTTGATTGTTGATTTTGAATTGGGTTTAATTGTCATTGAGGTCAAAGCTGTGGCGATCGACCAGATTATAGGTATATCTGGCCATCGGTGGGATTTCCAGAATTTTTATACTACTGGTGGCAATCCCTACCAGCAAGCTGAACATCAGCTATATTCCCTGCTAGGATACTGCGATCGCGAGACGGCTTTGCGGGGGAAAGTCAGCGGGCGGGCGATTGTTGCCTTACCGTCGATTTCTCAACAACAGTGGTCTGAGAAAAAGTTTAACAAGCTTCCGAGCTGTCCGCCCATTCTTTTTCAAGACCATTTCCCAGGCCCTCGGGCCGATGCGGGGGGCAACTTGCCCCAACTGAAAATTGTTTCCAATTCTCAGGATTTAATTGAGCTGATTAAAACTACTGTACCTGTAGTTTGCAGACAGCAGTTGAGCCGGAAAAACTGGCAGTTATTGTTGGCTGTTGTTGCCGGAACTCCTATTTTTAAACCGCGACCCCGCAAGTTTTATTTTAACAAACAGCAAGACGCGCGATCGGCCAATTATATTATACCGAATCCGCAAGTCGATCGCCAGAATTTACCAGCTCGCGCCGCAGTTTTAGCTCAGTTGCAACAGCGGTTTTCGGAATTGGATTTGCAGCAAGAATGTATCGGCAAACAAATTCCTCCCGGCCCGCAGCGGATTCGGGGCATTGCTGGTTCGGGAAAAACGGTTTTGCTGTGTCAAAAAGCGGCATTGATGCACTTGAAGTATCCAGATTGGGATATTGCTTTGGTGTTTTTTTCTCGCAGCTTGTACGAGTCGATCGCAACGCAGTTAGATAAGTGGCTGCGGCGTTTCAGTAGTGGCGAAATCGGGTACAATCCCGATCGCAAGTTAAAAATTCTGCACGCTTGGGGCGCGCAAAATCGCCCCGGACTTTACAGTACAATTTGTCGGGCTGCTGGAGTAGGGCGTTTGACGGTTGGCGATACGGATTTTCAGGAACCGAATCGAGCTTTAGCTGATGTCTGCCGCCATTTATTGAGATCTGCTAATATCCCCCAAATTTTTGATGCGATTCTGATTGATGAAGCTCAAGATGCGATCGTCGGTAGCGAGTTAAATTTTCAGGGAAAACAGCCTTTTTTTTGGATGGCTTATCAAGCTTTGCGAGCCGTTAAAACCCCCCCAACCCCCCCTTACCAAGGGGGGGCTAATGTTGAGCAATTCTCCCCCCCTTACCAAGGGGGGGTTGGGGGGGGTCAAGATTTGCGCCGCTTAATTTGGGCTTACGATGAGGCGCAAAGTTTGGACTGTTTGGAGATTCCTACAGCTAGTAAATTGTTCGGTGAAGAGTTGGGACATTTAGTTAGCGGCGAGTACGGTAACGAAATTAAAAAAACCGAAATCATGCACAAATGCTATCGCATTCCCGGCCCAATTTTGACAGCCGCCCACGGAATTGGCATGGGATTGTTGCGTCGCGGGGGAATGCTGACGGGCATTACTAGCATAGCAGATTGGCGGGCGATCGGCTATGAAGTAATTGTCGGTGAAATACCCGATCTGACTTCAGAAAATATTTCTCATGATTCGTCGAAACTGCCAAATAAATTGACACCAAATCAAAAAATTACTATC
>JBOFTL010000979.1:0-4804 GCA_051652045.1 Microcoleus sp.
CATAACTATCAGCTAATAGCTATGGAATGTCAACTGTCAACTATCAACTATCAACTCTCAACTATCAACTCTCAATTAACCCTTTGCCTGCGTCTTATAGCATTCCCCGCCCCAGGAACTTTGCGACTCGGGCGGCGCAAATTGCTGGCAGATCTAGAATTAATATTAGCAGCAGCAGACCCAAAACCCAAATCTTCCAAAATTTCTACAGCCGCCCTTTGTCCCGTTTCGCAACCTCCTTCCATGTAACCTTGATTTTCCAGCGAAGTATGTTCTCCGGCAAAATACAAAT
This sequence comes from Microcoleus sp., assembly GCA_051652045.1. Classification (GTDB taxonomy): domain Bacteria; phylum Cyanobacteriota; class Cyanobacteriia; order Cyanobacteriales; family Microcoleaceae; genus Microcoleus. The sequence goes on from JBOFTL010000979.1 coordinate 293, forward strand.
TGTTAACTCGTTCGCCTTCTACCCCATACATTTGCGTCCACTGTCCGACTAAATAGCAGGAATAAGAACCTTTGAAAAAACGCTCTCCAGTCCAAAAAGCTCGCACAGCCCTACCCGTTCTCAGATTGCTAACACCGGGAAACACTGTTTCAAATTGTGCTAAAAATCTGCGTGCTTGGTCTTCAGGAAGTCCCGCACCGATCGACAATCCCTGCCTGCCTCCAGTATAATTAGTAACTAAACCGTTAGGAGTAGGGAGAAAAGGTGTAGCTTCCGAGCTATTTTGAAAACCTAAATCCGTATAAACTTCAGCAGTCGATCGATAAAGATCCCGCCAAATTCGGCTGCGGTAGCCAGTAATTAACTTAGAATTAGTACCGTAACCCAACTGTTCGATCGCCCGCCGTTTTGGTTGCGGCAAAGGCACGTTAATTCGCACGTCTCGCAACGCGGTAAAAGGCAAAGTTAACAACACCCGTTCGTAAGTGCGATCGAACGCACTTTGTCCCGCCCGCAAACTTACTCGATAGCGGCCGTCAGACAACAGAGTAATCGCTTCTAAAACAGTTCCAGCTTCGATCGAACCCGATAATTGTCCCGCCAAACGGTTGATAATTTGGTTGTTGCCGCCGTCAATTTGATAGCGTTCGTCACTGTTGCCAAACAGGCTAAAACTATCAGTTTCAGTACCGATTAAAAACAGTAAATTTAAAGCCGACTGTTCTTCGGCATCTCGACCGTAGAAAGTCGTGTAAGCTACTTTGAGCAATTGTTGGAGCAACGCGCTAGTCTCGCCTTGACTTACATATTGGGCGATCGAAGTATTGTCCAATCTTTCCGCAGCTTCCGTAAAATCTAGATAGCTGAGTTCATCGCCGATCGCCTGCACGTCGGCAGTAATTCTACTCGCTAACGGAGTAAAATCGGCAATGATTTGTTCGAGAGACAATCGCCCTCCGGCAAAGAAATAAGTCTCCGGTACCAATCCCCGCTGTGCATCAACTAAGTCGATCGCCCGCAGTCCCAATTCCGACGCCAGCCGTATCAAATTAGTATGACCGGTGTCGATATATTCTCCCCCCAATTCCGCAAAAATCTGCGTTCCCGCCACTTTCGGGGCAGTGCGAATCCGGCCCCCCACGCGGTTAGTTGCCTCAATGATATCGACGCGCACGCCCGCCTGACGCAAGCGATAAGCAGCCGTCAAACCCGCAATTCCCGCACCCACAACCAAAATGGGCGATCGGCCCCGCTGCTGGGCCGCAGCCCCCTCCCGCGTAAAAGTCGCAGCAGCAACAGCCCCCGCCGCCGCCAAACCCCCCTGCAGCGCGCGACGGCGAGATATGCCAGAATTGGTAGCACTATCTCTGAGCATTCCCAACAATTCGTCAGCAGGAATGCCTGTCGCGATCGATTTTTGAGCTATACTCGCAGCGCGGCGCAGAATTGCCATCAATGCAGATTTAGTCATATTTCCGACACCCTCACCAAATTTTGATATAAACAGTATTGTCGATCGAACAGAACTTACGCCCCAACAAGGCATCTCCTGTCATTGCCAGCGCCAGCGTTGCAATCGCAGGGTCTATTTGCTCTCATTTCTGCGTAAGTCAAGTCGAACTCAATTATGCACTCGAACGCTCAGTCCAGAAAGATTTTTTAATAATGCTAACCCTCAGAACGCTGTTCGACAGAAAATATTATCTCGAAAACAACCCCGATGTTGCCGTAGCAGTTGCCAGGGGTACAGTATCGAGTCCCTTCGATCACTACCGCAAAATAGGCAAATTTGAAAATCGCAACCCTAACGCTCTGTTCGATGCCAGCTATTATTTGAATACGAATACAGATGTAGCCATCTCTGCCCAACAAAACGGATTTTCTGGTGCCGATCATTTCATTGCCTTCGGTCAATTTGAGAACCGCAAACCGAATCCTTTATTCGATGTCGCATTCTATCTCACTAACAACCCCGACGTGCAAACAGCAGTCCAAACCAGGCAATTTTCACCCTTTGAACACTATTTAAAATTCGGTCAATTTGAAAATCGCAGGGCGAGCCTTCTTTTCGATGGCAATTTTTATCTGGAAAGATATCCGCTGATAGCAGATTTTGTCAGGAACGGTACCGTAAAAAGCGCGATCGAGCATTACCTAGAATTCGGTGCGACTGAGGGATTGTTGAGCGTCAACCCCGATCTGGCTGAAAATTTTAACGCCGCTACCAACCTGGGAATCTTAACAGGAACTCAAGAAGTGAGCGATTTTATAGATACTGCAAATCCTACTGATATTTACAGTTTCATCCTCAATACTCCGAGTTTTGTGAGCGTGAATTTAGACGGTTTGAGTGCCGATGCCGATCTAGAATTGCTTCAGGATCTCAACAGTAACGGTGTCGCTGGATCGGACGACCTTATCGCTTCCTCGAACAATTTAGGCGCGGCTGCTGAAGAAATTGTCAGCGCTGGGGCTTTACCAGCAGGTACTTATTTTGTCCGAGTTTCTCAATTTCAAGGCGGTACGAATTATAACTTGAGATTCAGGTCCGATCCCTTAGCAGAATTCGGATCGGGAACTTAAAAGAAGAAGCAAACAGTAAGAGAGCATGAGGAAGAAAGAAGCAAAACATTAGTTTTATTAAATATCAACTGCGAGCTTTCATCCGCTAAAGATAATAAAGCTCCTTACGGGTTGTTGGTTTTCCCTCAGACAGGCGGGTTGCCGCACTGCCAAATCCTTCCCAAGCGCCAGATATGCAATCGACATGAAACAAATAATTCGCAAAAAACCTGTCACTATTTGCGCGCTATTAACAACATTTAGTATGGTGCGTCGTTCGATAATTTTTCCCAACAGCGAAAGTTGTCAAGCGGCGACGCACCCTACACAATTGAAGGATAAAGCGGTTTTATTCCCCAGATTTGCTATAATTCGCCAAACATTTGCAACTATTTGCCCGCTATTAACAACATTGGTTGCAATTTGGCTTTGCTTAGCATTACCCTGTTTTGCCCGAGAAATCCCGACACCGCAACTCGGACCGACTAATCCCCAAGAAGTCGAACGTTTTCTTGATGATTTTTTTGACAAAGAAATGAGTAAAGCACACGTTCCCGGTGCGGTATTCACTCTCGTCAAAGACGGCAAAATCTTGCTCAGTAAAGGCTACGGCTATGCTGACTTAGAAAAGAAAATACCCGTAGATCCGGACAAAACACTGTTTCGCGTCGGTTCGATTTCTAAACTCTTCACCGCCACAGCAGTCATGCAGCTAGCGGAACGAGGACAACTCAATTTAGACGATGATATTAACAAGTATTTAAAACAATTTCAAATTCCGAAGACTTTCCCCAAACCCGTCACATTTGCTAACCTGTTGACTCACACAGACGGTTTCGACGCGGGATGGGGTATCGGTGCATTTGCCCGCAATGCTTCGCAGATGACACCACTAGGTGATTTTATTAAAAAACGCTTGCCGCCGCGCATTTTGCCCCCTGACGAAGTATTTTTATACAGTGATGTGGGAATGAATTTAGCAGGTTATTTAGTTGAGGAAATTTCCGGCCTTCCCTTCGCGGAATACATAGATAAAAACATTTTACAGCCGCTAAATATGCGTCGTAGCAGCTTTTTTCAACCGCTACCGCCTCAACTAGCATCGAATTTAGCTGCGGGCTACAAATACCAGAATGCTACTTATCAGAAGCGGCCTTTTGCATTTAGCAATACTGTTCCCGGTAACGCACTAATGGCTACAGCTACAGACATAGCACATTTTGCGATCGCCCATTTGCAAAACGGTCGTTACGGCGATACTCAAATTTTAAATGCAGCGACTGCAAAACAAATGCACCAGCGGCAATTTTCCCGGTATCCAGGTATGGTAGGTTCGACTTACGGATTCTTTGAAAGGATTATCAACAAACAGCGGACAATTTCTCACGGCGGCCGCCATGCGGGATATACTAGCGAATTGTATTTACTGCCCGATCGCAATTTAGGTTTGTTCGTTTCCTGCAACAACAATCCTACAGGTTTAGCCGATAAATTAGTTCACAAATTCCTCGATCGCTACTATCCCCCAGACAAGATAATAAAGCCCGTTCCCCAAGGCATCAAAACTTCTCAAGAACGCCTGCAACAGCTAAGCGGCACTTATCGCTTCGTTCACTATCCCCATCGCACGATTGAAAAGCTAGCGGCAATTTTCGGAGAAGCAGGGGAACTTCGGACTTTCGCAGGTCAAGATGGAACATTATCGCTTTGGGTGCCACAATTCAAGTCAGTTGAAATTAAGCCGCTGTTATTTCGCTTTCTTTACTCTAACGGTTTGATGGGATTTCGACAGAACGAGAAACAGCAAATTACTCATCTATTTCTCGGCGGTTCGGTTTATGATTCTCTAGAAAAGTTATCGTGGTTTGAAACTAACGATTTTCAGTTGAAATTATCGATTTTTTGCGCGGTAACTTTCTGTTTTTCCTGTATTATCTGGCTGGTTCGTCG
>JBOFTL010000980.1:0-2286 GCA_051652045.1 Microcoleus sp.
ACTATCAACTATCAAATATTTCTTCTTCCTTCGTTCTACCAACTAGACTTAACTACACCGGGCAAAAGACCTTCGTGAGCCATTTCTCGAATCATGTTGCGAGACAGTCCGAAGTCGCGGTAATAACCTCTGGGGCGGCCCGTCGCCCAGCAGCGATTGCGGAGGCGAGTGCGGGAACTGCTGCGGGGTAGCTGTTGCAGTTGGCGGTGAATTGCCATTTTGTCCATCTGATTGGTCGCTGCGTCGAACTGGTCTTTAAGATCGGCACGCTTGTCAGCGTACTTGTCTACAAGCTTCTGGCGTCTTTTCTCGCGCTCGATCATGCTCTTTTTAGCCATAGTCTGTCGATATCCTTGGATAAATCACGATCTACTATTTTAGTAGATTTTTGTCGCTGCGATCGGGTTTTATTTAAAAAAATTTCCTAATTCTCAGACTGATCTGGGGAAAATTGTACGTCAAAGCTTCATTTTCTCTGTGGCAAATAGAGTTAATTATGTTCGATCGGCATCCTGGTTTTCCCCAAGAGTTTGTTGTGCAGCGTGCCGAATATGGAGAATGCGAACAGCAGACTGTTCTTCACTTTCCACAATAGTGAAAATAATGCGGTATGAATTGCGACCCTTACCATAAAGTAATTGTCTAATTTCTTTACTGAAATTCTGATTTTCTCTAGCAAGCGGGCAGCGCTTTGGCATTGCAGATAAAGACTCGATAGCCTGCAGCAATCCATCATACCACTCCCTTGCTTTTTCTGGTGATGTCTTCTGGGATAACAAGAGAAATGCGCGATCTGCTTCGGCTTCTGCAACGCTTGAAATTTCAAGAAAATATGTCATCAATTCTCCGGCAAACTGTACTTGGTGCGCTGCAATTTAGCAAACTCATCAAAAGAACGGAACCGTCCCGACTCAAAATCATTTAAACCATTTTGAATACCCTCAATAGCTTCTTCAGAGTCTCGGGCTTCCCATTCTAAGATCCGAGTTAGCAATTGTGCTGCAACAAAGTTAATATCTTGTCCTTGTCGATCGGCTTTCTCACGCAGGAGTGCTTCTATTTCAGGACTGAGGGAAATCGCAATACTCATAGATTTGCTTCCTTGGGTTTAAGCTGCTGACAAGAATTATAGCAAATTACAATTATTCTCGTTTATCCATCAACCTTAATTTCAAAAGAAGGACACAAATCAGCAAGTTCGCAAATACCGCAAGCCGGATTTCTCGCCTTACAAACAGCCCGCCCGTGATAAATCAACCGAATCGACCAATTTTCCCAATCCGGTTGCGGCAACAATAACATTAAATCTTTTTCAATCCGCAGCGGATCGGGATGTTCGGTCAATCCCAACCGCTGACTCAATCGTTTGACGTGAGTATCTACTGTCACGCCCATATTAATCCCAAAAGCGTGGGCGAGAACCACATTAGCCGTTTTGCGAGCGACTCCCGGCAATTCTAAAAGCTGTTCCATTTTTTGAGGCACTTGGTTCTCAAACTTATTGACGATCGCCCAACAAGCACCTTTAATATTTTTAGCTTTATTGCGATAGAAACCAGTCGATCGTACTAAATTTTCGAGTTCTTCTATATCGGCATTTGCCAAAGCAACTGCATCGGGAAAACGCTTGAATAAAGCTGGCGTTACCATATTTACGCGATCGTCCGTACATTGAGCAGAAAGTATAGTTGCTACCAACAACTGCACCGGAGTTTCATAATTGAGCGTACAGGTAGCATCTGGATACAAGCGTTTGAGGCGAATCAAAATTTCGAGCGATCGTTGTTTTAAACTTAGCTTTTTAGTCATCAGTTAGTTGAGAGTTGAGAGTTGAGAGTTGAGAGTTGTAGTGCGAGCGTCGGGAGCTCGCGATCGATTGAGAGTTGAGAGTTGAGAGTTAATTGATAGTTAACATAAAATTCGATCGCTCGAACTTAATATGAGTTATTTACAACAAATTTGGGTCAATTCCTCTTTCTCGCAATAGGGCTTCTAAAGCTTGCGATCGAACTCTTTCTTGTTCGAGTAAAGCTTCTGCTCGATCGGCCCTTTGCTGTTCTTGCTCGGCCCTCTGTCTTTCTTGTTCGGCAATTTGCCTCTCTTGCTCTGCCATTAATTCTGCTTGTTCTCGCAACTGAGCCAGTTCTACAAAACTCATAAATGGCGTACCGTCTGGCATAAATATTTGCAATTCGGTTTCTGATACTTGAAACCTAATTCCCATCCTCGGACTTACCCAACCGTTAGTTTCGGCGACTGTTTCTAATCTGTCTTCCCGCCGCTCCC
>JBOFTL010000981.1:0-2266 GCA_051652045.1 Microcoleus sp.
ATTGCCTTATTAACTAGAACGTTTCAGATTTTATGTTCGGTACCGGTCATTGTTTGTGCGTTTACCTATGGGTTAGCAAAAACTTTGCAACCTCGCAATTCCGAAAATCGATTTATTTTATGTTCTGCTCTGCTAACAGGTGCATTTTTGCTTAATGAAATTTACAGGCTGCACATATATATGATATTATTAGGAATTCCCAAACTAGGGGTAAGTCTGCTGTACGCTGTTGGTTTGTTCTCTTACGGATGGTTTTTTCGGCGAGAATTAAAGGTGACTCCCTACAAAATATTGTTGGCTGGTTTGGGATTGTTGTTTTTTGCGATCGGGATTGATGCGCTGCAATTGCCAAACAAAATAGTTGCTAGCTTGCTGGAAGGAGTGCCGAAATTGTTTAGCGAAATCAACATTGCCTTTTATTTTTGGTATGTCTGCAAGTGTTTTGTAGAAAAAAATTTTCGCAAACAGTTGATAGTTGATAGTTGATAGTTGATAGTTGTAGTGCGAGCGTCGGGAGCTCGCGATCGATTGATAGTTGATATTCGACATTAACCCACAGATAATACCATGCTAGCAGTTACCATTAATTTTGATTCGATCGCCCAAATCACCGACGACCAATTTTATCGATTGTGTCGCGAAAACCCCGAAGTCAAATTTGAACGCAACGCCAAAGGAGAAATCATCGTCATGTCACCCACAGGAGGAGAAACCGGAAGTTACAATTCCGAAATCAATGCTGACTTCGTATTTTGGAACAGGCGAACTAGATTGGGAGTTTGTTTCGATTCTTCAACTTGTTTCAAACTGCCAAGCGGTGCAAATCGTTCTCCCGATGTTTCTTGGATAAAGCAAGAAAGATGGGACGCACTAACTGCCGAAGAAAAACAAAAATTTCCACCGATCGCCCCAGATTTTGTCTTAGAATTAATGTCACCCACGGATAGCCTCAAAGATACTCAAGACAAAATGCAAGAATACATGAATAATGGAGTAAAATTAGGCTGGTTAATTGACCGCAAAAAGCGTCGGGTTGAAATTTACCCTCAAGGACAAGCAGTAGAAATCCTGGAATCTCCAGACGAACTTTCAGGAGAAGATATTTTGCCCGGTTTCGTGCTAAACTTGCGATCGCTCTGGTAAAAACTCAACATCTAACACCCATCAGCGTTCATCAGCGTTCATCTTTTGCATTCATCTGCGGTTAAAAAAAACCAATGGAAACCAACACAGAAGCAACATCCCTCACCACCGAACAATACAAACAAAAAATGCAGCGCCGCCAAGAAGTACAGGCCCAGCGAATTGCCAAAGCAGACAACAAAAAAGGCTTAATAATAGTCAATACCGGTAACGGAAAAGGCAAAACAACAGCCGCGTTAGGAATGGTAGTGCGATCGCTCGGTCACGGCTACCGCGTCGCTATAGTACAATTTATCAAAGGCGCGTGGGAACCGGCAGAAAAAGCCGTGTTTCAAATGTGGGAAAAACAGTTAGAATTTCATGCAATGGGAGAAGGCTTTACCTGGGATACACAAGACCGCGATCGAGATATCGCCACAGCTCAAAAAGCCTGGGAAAAATCCCTAACTTTTATCTGCAATCCCGAATTTAAATTAGTGCTACTCGATGAAGTTAATGTAGCATTAAAACTCGGTTATTTGCAAGTAGAACAAGTTTTAGCAGGGCTAGATCTAAAACCTGAAGAAACCCATATTATCTTAACAGGTAGAGGAGCGCCAGCAGAATTACTCGATCGAGCCGATTTGGCAACAGAAATGACTTTAATCAAACATCCTTTTCGCGAACAAGGTATTAAAGCCCAGCCAGGTATTGAATATTAATATTATGTCCGGTAGGCTCGCAGTAAGGACTTCAGTCCTTAAAAGGTTCGCAGTAATGACTTTAGTCCTTAACATGGAAGCAGACTGAAGTCCACACTACAAATGGACACGATCTCAATAAAAATCTAACTTAGCTTCTGGTACTCTACACTGAATTTCTTGACAGCGATCTAAATAATTTTTTGCTACTAAATCGAACGGATTTTTCCGCACGCACTCAGCAAACAGTTTTGCAGCTTCTTGATTTTGGCCTCCGCTGTAGTTTAACAAAGCTTCTAAAAACATAGGTAAAGTCTCCAACTTACCATCTTTCACAGCAGGCGGATCTGCATCAAATACTTCATGAATTGTCACCAAATCTGATTTGCCTTTGACTCGAACGCGCCCGATATTTCGGATTGCATATTTCGGTTTTTCATTTA
>JBOFTL010000982.1:0-2519 GCA_051652045.1 Microcoleus sp.
TTTTTCGCCGAACTTGAGTCTCAACTTTATCCTAACGTTAAACTAACGTTAAACTAAATTCATATGTTATGAGGTCAATATGCTCGATCGCCTCGACTTAGATATCTCCCTAGATAAAGAAACCTACGATGCCAAAATCGAAATTTTAATGCAAAAATTGCGATCGCTCCAATTGGCTTGTCGGGAAAAAAATTTTCCCGTAATTATCGTCCTCGAAGGTTGGGCGGCCGCCGGCAAAGGCGCTTTAGTCAAACAAATGGTAGGGTACATGGACCCGCGAGGGTTTGCCGTCCACCCGATTTGGCCGCCCTCACCTGAAGAAGCAGGCTATCCTTTCCTGTGGCGGTTTTGGCAAAAGTTACCGGCGCGGGGGCGGATTGGATTTTTTTACCACAGTTGGTACACTCACGTTTTAGAAGACCGATTGTTCGATCGAGTCTCTGAAGCTCAATTACCGACAATTATCAGGCAGATCGACGCTTTCGAGCGGCAAATGGTAGATGATGGCGCAGCCATCGCTAAATTCTGGATTCACCTGAGCAAAAAAGAACTCAAAAACCGACTCAAAAAACTAGAAAACGATTCTTTGCAAGCTTGGCGAGTCCGCCCCGAAGACTGGAAACAAGCTAAAAAATACGCAGAATACACCACATTTGCTGAGGAAATGGTCGTGCAAACAAGCACGGGCCCGGCACCTTGGACTTTAGTAGAAGGTAACTGTCAGCGCTGGGCGAGAGTCAAAGTTTTAACGCAAATGGTAGCCACCATTACAGAAGCCTTAGACAAATTACCGCTGCAATCTGCACCCCTGAAACTGCCGCCTCAAGAACGCTTAGAACCTACCGAACCAAACTTGCTAGCCGAAGTAGATTTAACTAAATCCCTGTCGCCAGATGAATACAAACACCAACTGCGGGAACAGCAAACCCATTTGAGTCAACTGCAACAGAAGATTCACCAACATCAAATCCCCGTATTGGTGATGTTTGAAGGCTGGGATGCCGCCGGTAAAGGAGGAGCCATCAAACGCTTGACAGATATCCTCGACCCCCGCAGCTACACCGTCAACGCTTTTGGAGCACCCACAGATGAAGAAGCAGCCCACCATTACCTGTGGCGTTTCTGGCGGCGGCTGCCGACTGCCGGCAAAATTAGCATTTGCGATCGCAGTTGGTATGGTAGAGTGCTAGTCGAGCGCGTTGAAGGATTTGCGGCTGAACATGAATGGCGTCGAGCTTACCAAGAAATCAACGAATTCGAGGAACAACTCACCAGTTTCGGTTGCGTCTTAGTTAAATTTTGGCTGCACATCAGCCGAGACGAACAACTAAAACGGTTTACCGAACGGCAAAACAATCCCTTCAAACAATACAAACTCACCGCAGAAGATTGGCGGAATCGGGAAAAGTGGAATCTTTATGAAGTGGCGGTAAACCAAATGATTCAGCGCACCAACACTCCAACAGCTCCCTGGCATCTAATTGCGGCGGATAACAAGTATTATGCTCGTGTTAAAGTAATTCAAACGGTAACGGAGGCAATTCGGAATCAACTGAAACGCCGATAAATTTAGTAGCAGCGAACGGGTAACAGGTAACAAGTTGACTTTTGCCACTTGACTGTTGACTGTTGAAAGTGAAGGGCGAGGTTTTTCAGGCAGGGATTTAACCCCCCACTACCCTTCGCCCAGTTCTCAACACAATCCGCCGACCGAGGGTGGGGGCTAACAACCCTGAATATTTGGTAAGGGGGAAAAATAGCCTGCCACAGACAGCAGGCAAAATTGCCAATTCTCCCTGTCAAGCTCCATCTATTACTTGTTACCAACAAACTGCTATTAATTGTTAATTACCGACTAACTATGAAGACAGACAAAATTGCAAGATGTTTGTACTGCTATCTCGAGTTCTATTTCTATTCCTCCTGTTCTCGCTAATCAAATCTTGGTGGGACCAATCAGGAGGCAAAGACAATCCACTATTAGACCGGCTGCGCGTTTTGCTGCTAATCAGCCTTTTGCTGCTGGCATTTTTTGCGCCAGATACAGAAGTCGGAGCCGCGATTTTCGGTTTAATAGCTTTCTTCTTTACACCCCTCGGTTTTGCGATTACGCTGCTGGTAATTGCCTCGGCGCTGATTACGAATGGAGGCATCCGCAATCCCGCGCCGAGAATGATTTTGGCAGCTTTGTTAGTTTTGATCCTTTCGAGTATGCCCGTTGTGGCTTATTGGTTTGCCGACCAAGCCGAACGGGAAGCCGCTGCGGCCGTACACAAAAGTTGTTGCGACGAAACCGCTTCGGCTATCGTCCTGCTGGGCAAGGGAACCACTAAGCCTCACATCCCCAACCGGGTGGCGATTCAACTGACGGATACGGGCAATCGCTTGCCCTATGCTGCTGTTCTCTACAGAAAACAACTAGCTCCTATGGTCATCGTCACAGCGGGTCCGAGGCCGGAGTTGGAAGGTTATGTTGGCGAAGCTAAGGATATTCAGACTTTGCTGGCAAGCAATATGGG
>JBOFTL010000983.1:0-14343 GCA_051652045.1 Microcoleus sp.
GGAGGCGATCGGCAATTTTGGCTTTGGGAACGGTGGAAGATTCCCGCGCAGTACCGCTGCTAGCGGATTTGCTGGCTCAAGAAGAAAACCGCGCGATGTTAGATGCGATCCAGCAAGCTTTAGTCAGTACCGGGCCGAAAGCCTTACCCCGCTTGCGGCAGTTGAATCAAGCCCTCAGCAACGATCTCGATTCCCTGCGCTTCGGCGGTAAAACTCAGGAACGCGAATTGGCTGCTTCCCGCCAGCGTACCGTACAAAGGGCGATCGGCAAAATTCTCACAGTGTATAGCAGCCAATTAAACGGTGCAGATTTGAGCCGCACGGATTTAGCTCAAAGCCCTGCAGGTCCCGGTCAGTTTACATTAGTATTGGACAAAGCCGATCTGTCGGGAATTAAGCTAAAAAATGCCAATTTAACCAATGCGAGCTTCCAGGGAACTCGCTTTTACGGCACTGGAGAAGATAGGCGGCCGGGTACGTTTGATGATTGGATTTCTGATTTGAGCGGTGCTAATTTTGAAGGAGCCAATTTGACTGAAGCTGCTTTGAATGGTGCTGTAATGAATCGCACTACCTTCGTGCGCGCTGTCATGAACAAATCTAATTTTTTCGGCGGAAATTTGAATGGCGCTAACTTTAGCAGCGCGCTGTTAATTGGGGCTAATTTGCAGCAGGCAATGTTAAAAGATGCCAGTTTTACTGGTGCAGATATCGGCAGTGCGAATTTAACGGGAGCAAATTTGGAAAATGCGCGTTTGAGTAAAGTTAAGGCTCAAGGCGCTCAATTATCATTGACAAATTTGGCTAAATCTGAATGGCAAGGTGGAGATTTGTCCGGCGCAGATTTGAACGGTGCGAATTTACAAAAAGCGGATTTGAGTTCCGTGAAGCTCGCCAATGCAAATTTAAAAAATGCTAGATTGCAAGATGCTAATTTGCAGAATGCAGACTTGAGTTCAGTCGATCTTCGCGGTGCGAATCTTGCGGGTGTAAACTTTAAAGGGGCTGTGTTTGTAGGAAAGGAAACAGCCGATCGATTTGTTCAAAATCAGCCCGGTGCTAAATCCGGACGATTTCAAGGAGTTGATTTTGCAGATGCTAAAAATTTAGAGAGCAATCAAATTGCTTATATTTGTTTGCAAGGAGGGTTTCATCCGAAATGCCCGCAGAAAAATTGAGAGAAGAAGTAGGTGTTAGGGGTGATATCATGTCCGATCGATTACCATAACAAAAAAGGTTCGTAGTGCAGACTTTAGTCCAATGTCACTGAAAAAGAATTGGACAAGTCTTTCAGGTATCAGTCCTCACTACGAACCTTAATTATTGTTAGGGTTCGATCGAACGTACTATTATATTTGCTTTCACCGTCAAAGATCGACTGACAATCGATCGCTGACTAAGCAACAAAAACAGCTTTCGGATAAGCAATTCGCTTGTGATTGAACTGTTCCCAAACTCGCACAAAAATCTCTGCAATTAAAGACATATCCTCCCGCGTCAAACCCGAATCAACCAACTGATTGTCCTGCCAGCGAGCGCGCAAAATCTTGTTAACCATGCTCAAAGCTTCATCATGAGTAGCATCTTTGAGCGATCGCAGCGCCGCCTCGCAAGAATCAGCTAACATGACAATTCCCGTTTCCCGCGACTGCGGAATCGGGCCGCTGTAGCGGAAATCATCCTCCCTGACTTGCCTGCTTTCTATCTGAAGTTTGGGAGAATTGCCATCTGTCGCAACCAGCTTTAAATCTTCCGATTCTTTGGCGGTAATTTGCAGTGCTTGGTGATAAAAATAAGCAATTAGCATCGTCCCTTGATGTTCGGGAATAAATGCTTGAATCGCCTTCGGCAATCGATGCTTCCGCGCCATCGCCAACCCTTCAGTAACGTGTTTTTTAATAATTTCAGCACTCACCCAAGGGTCATTAATTGTATCGTGTTTGTTGGCGCCACCCATTTGATTTTCGCAAAATCCGATCGGGTCGTGCATTTTACCAATATCGTGGTACAATGTACCAGTTCTGACCAGTTCCACATTGCAGCCGAGTTCCCGTGCCGCTGCCTCAGCCAAACTAGCCACAAACAGCGTGTGCTGAAAAGTTCCTGGAGCTTCTGCAGCTAACCTCTTCAACAGCGGGCGGTTGGGATTAGCCAATTCTGCCAGCCGAGTCGGCGTAATCAAGTCGAAGACGTGTTCCAAATAAGGGCTGATGCCCAAAGCTACCACGCTCCAAGCTAAACCGGCCAAACTTTGCGCCCCCACCGTACCCAGAAAAACGTACCAAATCGAACCCGAAGCAGCGCTGGCAACCAGAGTCCCCAGCAAATAAACCATGCCTTGAGTCAAGCCGACAGCTACGCCTAAAAGAGCCAATTCTTCGCGCGATCGCAACCTTTTGGCCATAAAAGCGCCCAGCAATCCCCCCGCTGCGCTACCCGCCAAATGAATCAAATCCACATTCAAACCCACCGGCAGCAGTGCCGAAAGCAGCCCCACTGAAGTGACTCCCACGGCTGAACCGTAGAAACTGCCAGCTAAAATCCCGATCGCGGGTAAACTCGTCCAAGGTAGCCCCAAACTCACCAGCAACGGCGCGCTCAAAGTCAGCAGCAGCAACAGCAAATGATCTCTCCGCCGCAAGCGATAATGCCTTTCCACCAGCAGCACGATCGCGATTCCCCCGCCAATTAAGCAGACAAACCCCACCAGTCCCAGCCAGTTTACTCCCCGCCTGCTCAAACCAAAATAGTCCAGCAGCACAAAATCTGACGGTGCAATCTCTTGTCCAGCAGCAACTACGATCTCGCCCTGCTGTACTTCGATGGTCACTGGTTTCACCTGTTGGGCCGCCAGTTCAGCTAGCTGTTTGGTTCCCACGGGATCTCTGGCTAAATTCGGCTGCAAAATCGCCGTTAAACCTTCAACGGCCAAATCTCGTGCTACCTCCGGCACTCCATCGCTCAGTTGCATCTTCGCTGCTTCCTGCAAAACCTCTTGCGGCAGCCCCTGCGGGATTCCTTGAGCCATCATTCTTTTCACTGCCCGACTCATACCAGTTTGGGTTGCTTGCCAATCGGCATCGGACAAATCGAACAACGAAATATCGTAGGTCTGTCCGGACTCGGAAATCGATTGTTTTCCGAGTGCGTCCAAAGCAGTTAGATAGCGGCGGCGGGCATCTTCAATACTTTCTGTCAAGTTTTTAAACTCTGCCGTCGAAACCGATCGGCTGTAAACTTGCAGTTGAGCCAGAGCATCTTGTTGGGATTGGTTTGCTTGTACGGATGCAGCAGGCGACTCCAAGCTCAACCGCGACGAAATTTTACCGCCGGCCCGCACTTGGGCCAAAATCGATCGCCACTCCCACTCCGGACAGCTTCGGAGGTAGCTTTGAACCTCAGTTGAGAGTGCCTGCGTCCCCGCCAGGGGAAACGGACCTGCCACCTGCCGCAGTTTGCTTCCCTGTTGCAAAAATTCTGCCAATTTTCGATCGACCTGAGCATCGACCCCAGGGACGACCATCAATCTTTGTACTGCCCCGTTGCGTGCGGCTTTCCGCTGTTCGTCGGTAGTTTTGTAATCTGGAACGCTGGCGCTAGCAGGAGCTTTAATCGTTTGAGGAGCTTTCGTTCCCACGTCCAGTTTCGGCTGGTTGTAGAAGCGGTGGCCCATCGTACCTGTTAGCGAAACTAATGCTACCAACAGCAACACGGGGGAACGGTTGCGATCCTTGAGGCAGGAATTGGAGGTTTGACTTCTAAAAGCTGTCAAGGTATTGGGTCGATCGAACTTCGGCAGCCAGTTGTGCGGCACGGGTTCTGGCGGACGATCGCAATATACTTTTGGACTGTTGTTTTGTATTTGAGCAATTCGCTGGCGCAGCGATCGCGCAGCCCCTAGTTGCTCAATTTGTCGCTTCAATGAGGAGAGCGTATTCATTTATGTTGAAGATGTATATCACTGTTATTCAGACCGCATTTAGAGCAAGCTTTGGATGTGTTTTCTTCGGTCGTGCTTCCTGCTGCACAACAATTGTTAATCGTTCGATTTTTAATTTTTAATTGTAGGAGGATCTAACATTCACAACGCTTTGTTGACTGCACTTTTGGTGGTAAGTCAAGTACAAGACAATCGCTGATTCAGCTAAAAACACCGAAATATTTATTTGCGATCGCCGCGCTCTTCACCCTACTACATTAATTTTGGTAAGTTCTATTGAAATTTTCGCTTACCAGCAGTTGCTTTTGTTATTTTGAATTATGGTTTTCCCTCC
Source organism: Microcoleus sp. (assembly GCA_051652045.1). Lineage (GTDB taxonomy): Bacteria > Cyanobacteriota > Cyanobacteriia > Cyanobacteriales > Microcoleaceae > Microcoleus. The sequence goes on from JBOFTL010000983.1 coordinate 4,275, forward strand.
CTGCGTAAATTTCCAAATTTTATGTTTTATGCGGTCTAATTACATAAGGTGCAGTTACCACTGGGACTCGAACGACCGATTCGGAGGCTGCCTTTGGACTGTAAACTCCAGCCCAAACATCAAAAAGTTGAGTTGCTAGCTCTACGATTGTGGCAGCATCGTCTGTTCCCCAGATGGAGGACTCTCGGCTTGCGGCTGGGGATCGCCCCATACTGGTAACTGAGAGTGCCTGCCGCCATTCTACAGGAATCGCGGCAACCCCGTTATAAGATCCGGATAAAGCTCCTGTCAAAGCGCAGGTTAGTTGGCTGGAGATACCGCACCGTGCCGCCCTGACAACTGACAAATTCAAGTCTTCCGGGGTACTCAGAAAGCAGTAGAAAGCCAGGGAAATCGGGAGCGAATTTGCAGGGTTGACAAGGACATGAGTTTGTGATGTTTTTTCGCGATCGTCCGAGTTACCTCCTAATGTCTTTGCGATCTTGCACAGTTGAGTGGTAGCTTTTTCTAAGTCAGCTCCCTGTTTTAATAGTATTGCTACTTGCGACAGCATTTCTGTTACAGCATTATCGCTTTCTAGGTAACTAATAGTTTGCGAAATAGCTGTCGCGGGGTCGAGTTTTTCTTTGAGAGCGCGCGCGATCGGATATGCTGCTGTTAATACTCCCATTTGCCATTCTTGGATCTTTTGATGCTGCCACACATCAGTCGCCAGCATGAGTTTTTCTCGAAGTTTTGCGGTATTCTCATGAAAAAAAATGACTGCTGGTACTGTCGAAATTCCAGCTTCACTTGGGTTAATTATTGTGTGAAGATCCCTGCTTTGCGGATCGTACAGTTTCAATTTGGTAAATGTTTCCCACGTGTCGCGCCAATCTTTTAAATCCAAGCCGCTGCACCGAATTAAGCTTTGAGCGTTGGCAACAGCAAGTCTACCGCATTCGGAGGGAGTTTTTCTGCTGGAGTGTTTGCCGTTAACAGATTGCCACTCCTTTGTCTCTGTCAGTGATAATTGTTGGTGTTTGGTAAGTTTTAAAATCGGTTGCCAGTTTTCTGTTGGGGGGTGAATACCCAGAAGTTGCCTTTGGTGTTGGGTTCCTAAACAGTCTCCGATAGCTGCACCCAATAAGGCTCCTTGAAATTTGCTCAACAGAGAATGCCGCATACTAATTAGTTGAGAGTTGAGAGTTGAGAGTTGTCAATTCAAGTAATTGTCAATTGTCAATTGTCAATTGTCAATTACCCATTACCCATTACCAATAATTAACTACCAAATATATAAGGGCTGGCCTTCTATAAAAAAACCTGCCCTTATCCGATCGCGATCGGTAAATGTTTAATTTTTTTTCAAGTAATTAACTAGAGCTTGCAGCCCCAGCCGATAACTTTCCGAGCCAAAACCGCTGATTTGTCCGATCGCCACTGGTGCAATAAATGAGTGGTGCCGAAAATCTTCCCGCCTGTAAATGTTGCTTAGATGAACTTCTACTGCCGGGAGGTTGACGGCCGCGATCGCGTCTCTGATTGCTACACTCGTGTGAGTGTAAGCTCCAGCATTAATCAACAAGCCTTGGTGCTGCCCTAACATCGAGTGAATTGCATCGACCAATACTCCCTCGTGATTGGACTGCTGGATCGAGACTTTTACCTGGAGCGCTTGCGCTTCTTGTTGCAGCAACTTGTCGATATCATTTAAAGTCGCACAACCATAAACTCCAGGTTCTCGCTGACCCAAAAGATTGAGATTGGGGCCGTGCAGTACCAGGATATTTAACAATTTTTAAAATTCCAGCGCAACAAACAAATTTGTGAGACTTTTGATTTGGGTCGATCGCCCTTATCAAATTTCCCGTCTCAAATTTCAGATCGAGTATTGACTACCTGCGACGCTTCGGTTCGTTGACTGGGATGGGAATCGGTTCGAGTTCCGGTTGAGCTTCCGGATTTAGCAGTCCTTCTATCAGCTTGCGAACCCATTCTTTAATTTGCTCTAGCACCTTTTCAATGTTTTCCATTGAACGGATAGCTCCTTTTTTTATAGTCTTGATGGCTGAACCGACGGGGAAATCTCTGTACAACAAGCAAGCACAACTTTGCAACCAAAAGTCAAACTTGCTTTCTCGATGCTGGTTGTTTTGAGCAACGGTCGGGCAACGGAGAGAGTCAGTGTATTTGTCGATCGGTTCTATCATCTTATCATAACGAATCTTTACAGATAATCAAGGGTAAACCAATAAATTCTTTACCTCTTTGGGTTTGAGGAATCTTAAATTAAAGTTAAACTTGCTCGTGAAACTTGACAAATTGCATTTAATTTGCTAGCTATGTTGACTTAATAAATTGCGGCGGAGTCGATCGAGCGCCGTAGAGCAACTGAGATTGCGAATCCAATCGCGGGTAAGCTCGGGGCCGAAACGGCACTCAAAGCTTTCTATCTCACCGTTGGGAGATGCCAAACCGATATAAACCAATCCGACAGGTTTAGCTTCCGTACCGCCTTCGGGGCCGGCAATTCCCGTAACGCTCAATCCCCAATCAGTATTGAGGTGCTGGCGAACTCCAGCAGCCATTTGTCGCGCTACTTGGCTGCTAACAGCACCAAATTCGGCTAAATCTTGGGGATTAACATTTAACAAAGCTTCCTTTACCCGATTGTCGTAGGCAATAATTCCGCCTAAAAAGTAGCTCGAAGAGCCGGCGATAGCAGTCACCCTTGCTCCCAAGCCACCTCCGGTACAGGATTCAGCCACGCTCAAAGTTTCCCCAGTCAACCGCAGCAATTTACCGACAGTCGAGGCGAGGGTATCGGTATCGGCACCGTAACAGTCTAGGCCAGCAATCTGCAGCAATTGCTGTTCGATCGGGCTGATTAAATCTCGAGCGGCAGCCTCTGACTGGGCGCGAGCCGAAATTCGCAGTTTCACCTCGCCGTGATTGGCGTAGGGAGCCACAGTGGGATTAGTTAAATTCAAAAAACTATCGACTTTTTCAGCGAGTGCCGACTCAGCAATTCCCCAAAATTTCAGCGTGCGACTGTAAATAGTTTCGCCGCACCACCCGTTATTTTTCAGGTAAGGAACGGCAACTTCCTGCCACATCAACTGCATTTCCGCCGGTACTCCGGGAAAAGTCATCACCGTTACGTTAGCAACAGGCTGCCAAATAATACCCGGTGCCGAACCGGTACGGTTGGATAAAATATCAGCACCTGCGGGAATCAAAGCTTGTTTGCGGTTGCTGGGAGTCATTTTGCGCCCCCGCTGGGCAAATTTGCGTTCGATATCGGCAATAATTTCGGGCTTTTCGATTAAAGGAACGCCAAAAAAATCGGCTATTGTTTCGACAGTAAGGTCATCCGGTGTCGGGCCTAGGCCTCCGGTAAACAGCAAAAGCTGCGATCGCCCTGTAGCTATTTCTAACACTTTTTTGATGCGATCGGGATTGTCCCCCACCACTGTTTGATAGTAGTGAGGAATTCCCAAACTCGCTAATTCTTTGGCTAAAAACTGGGAATTGCTATTAAGAATATCGCCTAACAGTAATTCAGTACCGACACAAATAATTTCAGCAACCATCGGGCGATTTTAGATTTTAGATTTTAGATTGAGAGATTGTCAGATTGGGATATTGAAGATTGAGAGATTGAAAATTGAAAATTGAAAATTGAGAGATTGAGAGATTAAAAATTGAGAGCTTGAAAATTGAGAGATTGAGAGATTGAGAGATTGGCGATTAGTGATTGAAATCTGGACGTATACTGTTCTGTCACCCTAATAGACATCTCCAAAAATTAGGTTTTTATCCATATAGGGCAATGCTTCTAGAATCTTTTTAGGAGATGTCTAATTGTAGGGTGCGCAATGCGCACCTTACATCGCAGATAGCGTGTCAAACTAATTTTTGTGTAATACCAGTTCTTTAAAAGGTTGCTACAATGTTAGTCTGCGAATTAAAAGATTTGGACGCAGACTACTGTTGCACGATTTTGGAGAAATGGTATAAGTCCTAAATTTCTTACTTTTTCCTTCTGACTGATGACAACTAACAACTAACAACCGTCAACCCTTCTCTAAGCGAGCGGGCGAGCTGTTAACTGTCAACTGTCAACTATCAACTATCAACGAGCGTGCCTCCAGACTTTCCAACTGGCATAGCCCAACAAACCGGTCGCTCCCATAGCGTAAATTAAACCGCTGGGAATTCCCGAAAAAGCCAGGGCTAAACTGCCAACCCACAGCGTCAGCGAGTAAATAAATAACACCGCAAATCGATGGGAGAGTCCAGCATTTAACAGTCGGTGGTGGAGGTGGCGCTTGTCAGCAATAAAGGGAGATTTGCCACTGCGGATTCGATCGAGAATTACCGCCGACATATCTAAAATCGGTACAGCTAAAATTAAATATGGCAGCAACACAGAAGTCACGGCCGTAGTTTTAACTAATCCAATTACTCCCACTCCAGCTAAAGTAAATCCTATGAAATAAGCTCCTCCATCTCCCATAAATATTTGAGCCGGATTGAAGTTATAGCGCAGGAATCCCAAGGCACCGCCAGCTAAAGCCGCTGCAATCAAAGCTGCCGCTGGTTGGTGCATGAACAGACTGACAATCAGCATGACAACTGCCGCAATCCCTGAAACTCCAGCAGCCAAACCGTCCAAACCGTCGATCCAGTTAATAGCGTTGGCCATACCGACGAGCCAAATTACCGTAATTGGCAGGCTCAGCCAGCCAATTTCCGTCAGTCCCAAAGAAGGAACCGTGAGAAACTCAATTTTGACACCTGCCATCCAAGCAATGCTGGATACGCTAGTTTGCATGAGCAAGCGCTTAAAGGCTGAAAGCGAAAACAAATCATCTGCTAAACCGATCAGGAAGAATCCGATGCCGCCGAGGGTGACTCCCCAAATTTCGTATTCGTCTTTGGGATTGAGAACTTGTCCGCTAGCGTCAATGAAGCCTCCTGAAAGCCAGACAACAATTAGGGCAATGAGGGTGCCGAGAAAGATAGACACTCCTCCCAAGCGAACCATCGGGCGCTGGTGAACTTTTCGATCGCCCGGTCGATCGACTCGCCCGCTTTTGAGGCCAATTTTTTTGACGATTGGCGTACTCCAGAGGACGAAGATCGCGGAAACCAGAAATGCTAGTAGGTGGTACAGATGGTGGGGCATCTGAAATCAGTAAAGGGTGCGGGGCAATTAACGTGTCAGGCAGAGTCTACTACATTTCAGATGGCTTGTGACAAAGAAACATCGTTGAATAGTGACTGGGGGTTTGGCAATGGGAGATTTGCGAGTTGGGAGTTGCGATCGACCGCTTGTGAGGTTGTTACTCATAATTTTGGAATCAAGGGCTCTTTTATCGCTCTGTGGCATTGCAAAATATCAATTTGCTCAGCACTTGCAGTAACAAAAAAACCCTCGAATCCGGTGAGTTTGTCGGTATCTGGCGTTACCGACAAATATCTGGGGTAAAATCAGTTCCCGCCCCCGACAGGTACACTGCAAAAGTGAGGTCGATCGAGCGCAATTTTCTCAGGATTTACGCAACAAATCACGGAGTTAGCTCGGGATTTTGCTAGAGGGTATTGGTAAAGGTAAGGTGCGCGTTGCGCACGCTACCTATCCAGTATCTGCGTAAGTCCTATCTCTATTTTCTCCTGTTGTGCAAACCCTTTTACCCGTACACTCCCAACTACCAATTCCCGATCGCTTATCAGGAAAATTAAGCCAATGCCGGCACTTTCGAGTAGAGGTGGGGATATAAGGGGAAGCGATCGCACAGTGCTGCAACCCGCTGCCTGCAATCGGCTGCGACGCTTTCGTCTTCGGGATTTAAGAGTCGATCGGCAATAATATTTCCAATCTCGGTAAATTCTGTTGTTCCCATCCCTCTGGTAGTCATTGCGGGCGAACCGAGTCTCAAACCGCTGGTGACAAAGGGCGATGCCGGATCGAAGGGTACGGTATTTTTATTAGCTGTAATATTCACGCCGCTAACTAATCGATCGGCTTGCTTGCCTGTCATATCGATCGAGCGCAAATCCACTAACATTAAGTGATTGTCCGTGCCGCCGGAAACGATTTTTAAACCGCGCTGCTGCAACTGTTGGGCTAGAGCATTCGCATTAGCAATTACTTGACCGGAATAAGTTTTAAATTCGGGTTTTAATGCTTCGCCAAATGCTACAGCTTTCCCTGCAATAACGTGTTCCAAGGGGCCGCCTTGAGTGCCGGGGAAAACAGCTTTGTCAAACTTTTTGCCCAATTCCGGATCGTTGGTCAAAATTAAGCCGCCTCGCGGGCCGCGCAAGGTTTTATGTGTAGTGGTAGTGACTGCGTGACAGTGTTGCAGCGGGCTGGGGTGGTGGCCTGTGGCAACTAAGCCCGCGATGTGAGCGATATCTGCCAGCAGGTAAGCTCCGATTTCGTCAGCGACGGCTCTAAATTTGGCAAAGTCGATCGTCCGCGAATAAGCTGAATAACCGCAAATGAGCAATTTCGGTAGGTGTTGTTTTGCGGCAGCCAAAATTTCGTCGAAGTCGAGTTGTTCGGTTTCTTTGTTAACGCCGTAGTGAAAAGCTTTAAACCATTTGCCGGATACGTTGACGGGGGAACCGTGGGTCAAATGTCCGCCGTGGGACAAATCCATGCCCATAATCCCGTCTCCAGGTTCCAGCAAGCTCAAAAATACTGCAAAGTTAGCTTGCGCGCCGGAGTGGGGCTGGACGTTGGCGTGGGCGGCTCCAAATAGCTGTTTGGCGCGATCGATCGCGATTTGCTCGATGCCGTCAATAAATTCGCAGCCGCCGTAGTAGCGTTTTGCTGGCAGTCCTTCAGCGTATTTATTGGTCAGCACGGAACCTTGGGCTGCCATGACGGCTGCGGAGGTAAAGTTTTCGCTGGCGATGAGTTCGAGGTGATCCCGCTGGCGCTGGAGCTCTTGCCCGATTAAATCGGCAACTAGCGGGTCGGTTTTGGCAAGCAATTCTAAGTTAGTATCGGTCACAATTATCAACCTCTTGACAAATTTGCGATGTGGAATGAGGGATCTTTCAGCCTACTACGAATTTCGCAGGATTGACATAATTATTACATTGTGTTCGGATTAAGCCTTTTGTTCCAAATTCCTGACATACAATGAAATCACTGGTGTGGAACCTGCCGGAGGTGCTAAATGTTAGTCATTTTAATGGAAAATCAGATGCTTCCCCCTCAGTATGTCTGTCAAGGTTGCGTTCTGGCCGATCGCACGGGCCAACCGCGCTGGAGTGGCGGAGAATTGCGCTGCGGCCATCCGGTGAGCAAGCCTACGGAAAATTTGCCCGATCGATACGAGTGTCAAATGGGCTTCCTCATCGCCAACATTAAATAAACAAATATGTCTCTAGTGTTTGAGGGTGTTACCACCTGAGTGGCGACAAGTTTCGGGCGAGTCGAAACTGAGCCTGCTGCTGCGTTATCCTGAGTTTATGGTGAATTGATAGTTAATCGATCGACTCAGGAGAGTTCATTATGACTTGGCGCGGGTCTACAACTGTTCCAGACCGGATTTTTGCTTGTTTGCCTTATTTGCTGCCCCTGATTGACGGGCTGAGGTTTGGCGAGTTTCTGTTTAGACAATTTGATTTCCTTGAGTTGTTTTTTAGGCCGCTGATAAATTTGGGGGAAATTTACCAAAGGATTCCTTTTGCTGGGCTGATTATTTTCTTTGCCCTGTATTTAGGTGTGGTTAGAAATGAAAGCATCAATCATTTCATTCGTTTCAATGCAATGCAGGCGATTCTTTTAGATATTGTTTTGATGCTGTGCGGCCTGATTTTGCCCATTTTGCTTGGGGGATTTCATGTATTTATTGCGCAAACTCTGTTTAATATGGTGTTTTTAGGGATTGTAGCTGCATTTATTTATGCAGTTGCTCAGTCGCTTTTGGGACGCTATGCAGAGATTCCTCCGATTTCGGATGCGGTTTATATGCAGGTGCGGTAGTCTGTTGGCATTTGGCAGTTTTTAATTTAGAACTTACGCAGAAACCGGATTTTTAAAAGAAAACCGGTTTCTTTTGTATTTACAGAACTTTTCCTGTAGGTGAGGTATCCAGAGATCGATAGGTAGGGACACGGCAATGCCGAGTCCTTGCGAGGATTATTCGATTGTCGATCGCTCCTGTTCAGTAAAATGCCTTTTCATTACACAAGCAACATGACCGTATGTACTACCTTCTAAACCCTCTAAAGCATTATGTTCTATATCCTCGTACTGACCTAATTTGCTAGTCCACTTACCATTAGAAAGTTGTCTCGCAGCGTGCTTGGGTTTTCCATCTAAAACATAAATTGCTATCTTTTCAAAACCAGTTTCCAGCAAAGCACTATCGCAGACTTCGTATCCTAAAGTTTGATAAGCCATAATAAAAGCAATTAGAGATTCTTCGCGCACTATATTAGGCGGCCAGTAATCCTGACCTTTGTCATCCGGCCACCACCATTCTTCTGTATTTCCAGCAGCCCAAGCTATACAATTATAATCAGTTGTGTCTGGACTGGTAATTTGATATCCCGTTGTCACTACATTAGGATGATTTTGTTCGATCCATTCTTTAATGTTTTGCTGCCAAGCATTATTTCCTACCATTTGTAACCTTTTGCTTTCCCCCACTCCAGCCAAATCTGAGTCATCTCTTTTGTTTTACCTCGTTGTTCCAAAGGTACTGGATCTTCTCCAGTAATTTCACACAAAGCCCAAAACCAACGCCCCGACTTTCTTTCCACTTCCCTTAATAGCAGAGGAATTACTACTGGACCCATCTTAATAATTTGTTGGTAAGCAGGGTGCATAACTAAATCGGTACTTGATGAAATACCTATAGTTTCATTGCGCCATTGCTGTACTAAATTTGTAAAAGTGCAATCGATTTCCTCGATCGCGCTTGGCATGGCACTCACTGGATAAAAGTACCCAACTAATCGCCCGTTATGCTCTATTGCTAGAGGTTCTGTTTCCTCCAATAAAACTTGTTCTTTTAATTGAAGTAAGTTTGTTTGTTTCATTTGGCATAAATTAAAATATTAGTGTTAAGTGCGATCGTAACTGAGGATAATATCTTTGTCAATTATTTAATGCGACGCGATCGCTTTTTTTAGGGAGTCAAACCAAAGCTAAACCTAACTTCTTGCCGTATTTCTTTACAAAACTTTAATGCTTCACGCGCTGTATCCTTATCAGCCGAAGCACCTGGATAACGATAAGCAACCGCAAAAGCAGTCAACGCTAAAAGTTTCGAGCGAAAAGTATCGTAACTAGGTTCAACAGGTAAAAGCAAATCTAATAAAACTGTCAAATTATGAGTTTTACTGAAAGCTAATCCCGCTTCTTGCAAACACGCCTTCAAATATTTCTCAACACACTGTTGAGCGTGAAAACACGCTGCATCATAGTTGGGAGATTTCCTCGCTCGTAATTCTCGCAAAGCTGTAGTAAAATCTCCCTCAGCTTTATCGACCCATTCAACGGTTAGCGGATTCATAAATCACCTTTCCTTTTTCGATGATTTCTCGCAGAAAAAAATCATTCCACGCAAGGCGTTGCTTTACTTCGACAGGGGTTTTGACTAACAAATCTATAGCAAACTTAGGTTGAACTTTATTTAAAATTTCCCAAGTTTTGCGAAAACTGCTTCCTTCATAAGGCAAAATTACTAATAGATCGACATCCGAGTCATCTTGAGGATTTCCATAAGCATAAGAGCCAAATAAAATGATTTTATCTGGCTTAAATTCCTTGGCGATATCTCGAATTAATTGCATTATATTTTGTGTGTCTATCATATAATCAACGCTGATTAGATTGAGTGACAGTATTCTCCAAACTACCGATTCCTTCGATTTCAATTCTAACTCGATCGCCCGCTTGCAGCGGCCCTACTCCTTGCGGCGTTCCTGTCAGTATCACATCGCCGGGAATTAAAGTCATGATGTGACTGATATATGAAACCAAAAAGTCAGGAGAAAATACCATGCGATCGATCTGAGATGATTGTACGGCTCGATCGCTCCCATTGATAAATGT
>JBOFTL010000984.1:0-7705 GCA_051652045.1 Microcoleus sp.
GCAACTACGAACAAGTTTTCACGTGCCAGTTTGATAAGTCCTGGTAGTTTAAGATAGCGCAAAATCGTAAATGATATTCAACTATTCAACTGCAAACCCGCTTTCTGTACAGCAGTTCCCGTTCTCATCAGGAGTTCGCAGCAGGATAGATGAAAAGCCGAGTAAAAGTAGAGAAGAAGTCGGTAATCTGTTAGAAGAAATTAGGAAATAAATGTAAACATTATACTTTTCATAACCCCGATACTTACTCATCATCCCGCTTCCCAATCTTCAATCTGTAAACCTTTTACTCTGCTAAACTGCCTAACATTATGAGTAACTAATATTAAATTATTTGCCAAAGCAATAGCAGCAATTTGCAGATCGTTTGAGCCGATAGGAGTTCCCAAACTTGCCAAATCTCTCCTAATTTTGCCATATATTTCCACACAATCATCGTCAAACGGCAGGGAAACGAACTGACTTAAAAAAGATTTTTGTACATTTAAATTCTTTTGGGGATTATTGATCCCCATCGATCCGTAAAATAACTCGGCTTTGACCACAGAACAAACCGCAATTTTAGCCGCTCCCAGGGTATTAAAATGAAGCTCAATACTAGGCGACTTACCCTTTAAATACATGATACAAACGTTAGTATCCAGCAAATAAACCAAAGAGCTATTACTCATCAAAAACTCCCATCATATCGTCGTCCATTTCATCAGAAATACCCAAGCTATCATCAAGATCGAGATCCGCACAACTCCCAGACAGATTTATCAATCCTGAAGAATGCAACATATTATTTTGCCTGAAAAATTCCTTCAAGTCTGCCTCATCACCAATATCGAGCATCTCCTTTAACTCATCCAAATCGATTAACCCATCGCGAAAAGCACTTAAAACTAAATCTTTCAGAATTTTTCGCGACAAATCCCCCCATTTATCCTCGATTTTATCTACTAACGTATCAGGTAAATTAACTGTGATTTGCATATCTTAAAAACCCCCTCGCTCTTCATTCATATTTTAGTTCGTCAAACCACATCCCACAACATCGCCCTAATATCCACGTCCAAAGATTTAATATCCCGATCGCTTGCTGCACGATCTATGGGTGGGTGTATAAGTATTGCCTGTATAAATATTGTTACTCGATCGACTATTGTCTATAATAGCCTATGTAAGGCATAGTTTACTTAAATAACACTGACAAAAATACGATCGTTCGATCGATAACCGTCTGCCTGCATCTCTCAAGTCAATTATTCAATCTAAAATCTAAAATCTAAAATCTAAAATCTAAAATCCCATGACCGCACAAACTCCCGTACAATTCCAAGACAGTTTCGACATCGTTGTAGTGGGTGCCGGACACTCCGGCTGCGAAGCCGCCCTCGCCACTTCTCGCCTCGGCTGTCGCACTCTTTTACTCACCCTCAATCTCGATAAAATTGCATGGCAACCTTGCAATCCTGCTGTCGGCGGTCCGGCAAAAACTCAACTCACCAATGAAGTAGACGCATTGGGCGGTGAAATTGGCAAAATGGCCGATCGCACCTACCTCCAAAAACGCATTCTCAACGCTTCCCGCGGCCCCGCAGTTTGGGCATTGCGAGCACAGACCGACAAGCGGGAATACGCCGCCGTCATGAAAAATATTGTCGAAAATCAACCCAATTTAACCGTCCGCGAAGGCATGGTTACAGATTTGGTTTTGGGCAAAAATGAAGAAATTATCGGAGTCGAAACTTACTTCGGCGTCGCTTTTGAATGCAAGGCAGTTATTCTCACCACAGGCACTTTTTTAGGCGGAACAATTTGGGTTGGGAATAAATCGATGTCGGCCGGCCGCGCTGGGGAATTTGCCGCCGTCGGCTTGACAGAAACTCTCAACAGATTGGGTTTTGAAACTGGCAGGTTAAAAACTGGAACTCCGGCAAGAGTTGACAAGAGATCGCTCAATTATACCAACCTGGAACCGCAGCCGGGAGATCCAGAAGTGCGCTGGTTTAGTTTCGATCCGGAAGTTTGGTTAGAAAGGGAACAAATGCCCTGTTATCTAACTCGAACTACGGCAGAAACTCACCGTTTAATTAAAGAAAATTTGCACCTTTCTCCAGTTTACGGCGGCTGGGTGGATGCGAAGGGCCCGCGCTACTGTCCGAGTATTGAAGATAAAATCGTTCGCTTTGCTGATAAGGAAAGCCACCAAATTTTTATCGAACCCGAAGGAAGAGATATTCCCGAACTTTACATTCAAGGATTTTCTACAGGTTTGCCCGAAAATTTGCAACTGCAAATGTTGCGGAGTCTTCCCGGTTTGGAAAACTGCGCGATGCTGCGTCCGGCTTATGCTGTGGAGTACGATTATTTGCCCGCAACTCAATGCTATCCGACGCTGATGACGAAGAAGATTGAAGGGCTGTTTTGCGCGGGTCAGGTGAACGGTACGACTGGCTATGAAGAGGCGGCGGCACAGGGGATTGTTGCGGGAATTAATGCGGCTAGATTTGTCAACAATCGCGAGATGATTGTATTTCCCCGCGAGCAAAGTTATATCGGTACTTTGGTGGACGATTTGTGTACGAAGGATTTGCGGGAACCCTATCGAATGCTGACTTCGCGATCGGAATATCGGTTGTTGTTGCGATCGGACAATGCAGACCAACGCTTGACACCGCTGGGACGGGAAATCGGTTTGATTTGCGATCGCCGCTGGGAATTGTTCCAGCGGAAACAAGCTAATATTGTAGCAGAAAAAGAGCGTTTGTACTCGACGCGAGTGAAAGAACATGATGAAATTGGCAAGGCAATTGTTGCGGATACCAATCAAGCAATTAAAGGTTCTCTTACCCTCGCTGATTTACTGCGCCGTCCCGGTTTTCACTACACCAATTTGGAACATTACAATTTAGGTAATCCTGGTTTGGAGTTGGCGGAAAAAGAAGGTGCGGAAATTGACATCAAATATTCCGGTTATTTGCAAAGACAGCAAAATCAAATCGACCAAATAGCGCGCCACGAACACCGTCAATTGCCACCGGATTTGGATTACATGGCAATTGCAACTTTGTCGAAGGAATCGCGGGAAAAGCTGGCAAAAGTTAAGCCGCTGACAATCGGTCAAGCTGCGAGAATTGGCGGGGTAAATCCGGCGGATGTGAATGCTTTGCTGATTTATTTGGAAGTGCGCAATCGCCAGCAGCCTGCTGGTGTGGGTAAATAATTAGGGTTCGATCGTTCGTAGTATCGTTCGTAGTAAGGACTTCAGTCCTTATCTTAAATCTTTAACTAAAGTCCCTACTATGAAAAGATCGACTATCAACTATCAATCGCGAGCGAGCTCCCGACGCTCGCACTACAACGATCGAGCGCGAGCGAGCTCCCGACGCTCGCACTACAACTCTCAACTCTCAACTCTCAACTCTCAACTCTCAACTATAAACAGCGTGCGTTCAAATCCCACCCTCTCAGTTGAAAACTATCGAATGCAATTAACTAAATTAGCTCTCGAGTTAATTAAGCGATTACTTCTTTATGCTTTCTCGACGCCAGCAACCGCAGTATCATCGCTAAAATTAACAAAATGACAAAGGGTGAATATATCGCGATCGACTTAGGCAATCTATAGCTGTATTCAAACAAGAAACCAAGCCAAAAAAAGTGAATTCCAGCGGTATGCAATATCTTCCAACCGCGTTTTCCCAACCAAGTAGCTGGACCATTAAATGAAGTAACAGTCATGGCTAAAAGCAGGATATAGCCAAATGTGCCTAAAGGGTCAAAAGATGGAGCACTTCCATCAGTAGCCAGCCACAAACCGTAGAGGGCGATCGCGTGATAAGTATGCGATACTGCCATTGAAATACCCAAATAACGGCGATTTTTTAACAGCCATCCCGATAGTGAAGTCGATCGCAGTTTGTGCAGTGAGGAAGCCACAAATGCACTGAGAAACAAGAGGCACGATGTACGTCCCGTCGCCCGAATTGCCAAGCGCATTCCTGATTCTTCAATACCGTAAAACAGCCAGATTACTCCTACTATAGTGCCGATCGTTAAGGCACAAAAACCAACTATCTGCCATCCCCGTACAGTAAATTTGGTACCTATCATGCTCGATTATTCCTTGAATATAGCCGATTCGGTACCTAATTTAGCTATCGTTCGATGTTGCTGTCTTGCTCGATCTTCCGAAAAATGTTCTAATCTTCAGAAGAAGGAAGAAGGAAGAAGTAGGTATGAGGTGGTAGGTGGTAGGTGGTAGGGAATAGACCTCCAACCTAAAACCTCAAGCCTAATACCTAATCGGGAAGAAGTAAGAAGGAAGAAGAAAGAGGGGGAGATTGTGAGATAGGGAGAGTGGGAGAGGGAGAGAATTACCAATTACCTATTCCCGATTCCCAATTACCCATTACCCATTACCCACTACCAATGACAACTCTCAACTGTCAACTATCAACTATCATGAATCTTCAATTTGACTGAATCTGAGAATTCAAAACCTTGGAAATTCGATCGCGCGTTTCCTGCAAATGTGCCCGCGTATAAGCATCCGCATTCCGATCCAAATTCCGAATACTCTTACTCAAACCCTCCCGCAACTGCCGCAATTCAAACCAAGCCAAACTCCGCGCATCTTCAGGAACGTTTGTTTTGCGCAATACCATGCCAATTAAAATAGCCAAATGTTCCCGCTGCAAAGAACGCCGAAAAGTCGAAATTTCCAACTTTTTATCTTTTGGCTGCAACACCTCTTGCCAAATATCCTTTTCCAAAGTGTCCAAAACTTCCGGCAATTTCAAAGCAGTTTCCGGCGCTGATTTCAACTCAGCATCCCGCAACCTCACCAGTCGCACCGGAGATAGCAACACCCGCAACACAAACCGCTGCAAAAAAGTAATGCGATCGCCGATCGGATAATCTAAAGGAAACACCAAAGCCGGACTTCCCCAGTGATCCCACCGCGAAGGCGCTAACTTGTTCAGCAAATCCGGCGCAAAACTGAACGCATCCGGCGCAAACACGTATTTTTCTAGCGTGGCTAAGGCTTCCCGCTGCTGAGTTGCAGCAATCGGCACAAACGGCAATCCCGCCTTCGGATCTCCGGGGCGAATTCGGCTGAAAGACTGTCCCCCGACATACAAAGTTGCATTCATTACCTGCTGGAAATAATACCCGAACACCGCATCAAACATAGCCCGCAGTTCGCTGTAACCTTCATCCCCCAGCGGTACCCGCCCTGCCAAACGCTGCCACATCACCCGAGAGTTATCTAACTGCCATTGCGAATAGCGCAGCATATTCTCGCTAAGATCGAAGGCATTAGCAGCGGGATCGAGAATGTCCACAGTATCCTCATCGGGCGCGTAGGCTAATTCGGACTCTGCAGCCCTGCTGGCAATTTGTTGCAATGCCGGCAATTCGCTGCTGGGATACTGCCCGCCAATTACTTTATAACCGTATTCGATCGCCCACTCATCATAAGCTCCCACCGTCACCGGAAAATAATCGCCCTGAACAGTTCCCTGCGGTGCCAAATTAATCGGCACGTAATCCATTACCGAAGCCACCATACCCTTAGTACGAGTTAGCGCAGTATCGTTTAAATCCTCCGGTTGCAGCATCGTACTGCCGTGAAAATTGTGTCGCAAACCCAAAGTGTGACCGACTTCATGGACTGTCAAAAACTTGATGTATTGGTTCACGTATTCCTCAAGTTGGGGGCTATTGGGAGATCCATTTTCTAATAGCGACTTCGACATCGCCCCGATCGCAAATTGCCTGTTAGATTCCAAACCAAAACACAAATCAGAACCAGCCATTAACTTCGACAAGGACGATCGCTTTTGCTGTTGGTATCTTTCTACCAAACTCGGCAAATCTGCAGCAAGTTCTCCCGCCGAACCTTCAGATTTTTTCTCACCCAAATCTGCAGTATCTAACAGATTCAAGTATCGAGAATACATTCCGAACTGACAGGGATTTGTATTAGTACCGTTTTGCCTTTGAAAACTCTTAGCGAGCGATCGATTTTGTTCCACCAAAGCCCGATATCCCTGTTTGACTTGCCGGACAATATTCGCATCCAACAAAATATCAGCATCCAATATTTCCCCCGTCAGCGGGTTAACGCGCGAAGGTCCGATGCCCGCAAATTCCGGCTCAAAAGAACTCGACCAGCGAATCGTATTGTAGCGCACGTCAGCGGGGTCCCATTTAGCATTATCCGGCATTTGCTTAACCTGAATTGCCTCACTAAATCCCGCTTTTTCAAAAGCTTTATTCCACATCAAAACGCCCTCACGAATGGCATTTCGGTATTCCAGAGGCACGTTATTTTCAATCCAAAAGACGATCGGCGCTACGGGAGGCGATACCGGTGCTGAAGGAATTTGTTTTCGCAAGTGCCAGCGGTTGATATAGCGAACAAAAGGTTCCCGCCCGCTCTTGTCAGAAAAGTCCTGATATGCTGTGAGAAAATAGCCCACTCGTTCGTCCGCCAGTCGCGGGCGGTAGCCGTTATTTAGCGGTACTTCCGAGAAACTGTAGTGAATGCGGAGGTTAAACGCCCGACTGTCGGGAACCGCAGGCAAATAATTAACTGAACTGTCATTTTCGCTGGAAAAACCGTAAACTGAAGAAATCTCTACATTCAACGGAAAGGCTTTAACATCTTTAAAATAAGACTTATCATCATCTATGGTATAAGACGCCCCCAACATCATCGGTAAAATTGATTTTAATCCAGGCAAATCCCGCCGATCGCTCATCAGCAAATCGCCCATATCGATCAGCAGAGTATTCCTTGTTGGGTGAATGCTTTTGACGGGCAAAGAATAGAGGATTGACTCGCTAAATGCCCGTTCCACAGAACCGGCTTGCGGGTCGCCCGGTCGCGTGCGAAAATTCACGTTAGGAATGGCAAACTGCACTGTATTTTGAACGCGCCGCAGTTGAAACAAAAAATCTCCCATCGGCAATCCGCTAAAAATCCCCGCCTCACCCAAACCCGATGCTAAAGTTACAAAACAGAGAAATTTTTTATTAAGTTGTTCTGGTTTAATTTCCAGATAAACTTTATCGGCAGCTCGATTGCGATACAGGACAAACAAACCCTCTAATTTTTGCGATCCTTGAATCACTTGTTCAAAAGGTTGCAAACCTGGGTGTTCGTTACTTTCTTCTCGACCCGGAGGAGGCGCTGATAAAGAATAAGGTAAAAATAAACTTTGAGATAAGCTAAACAGAAAAAATCCGAGGGCTAGAATAGAAAAGATGATAGGTAGATGTTTTCGGCGTTTTTTTACCTGTTGACTTTTACTGGTTTCAGTAACAATGGATTTTTTCATGTTCTTCGATCGCGAGCGTACCGCTGGCTGTGATATGGTAAAGGAAAACGATATATTATGATAGAAAAAACGCAGCATTTAAAAGAGCGGAACTTAGATATTGTCCGTCAATTACCTTAATTAAAAGAGGTTTGTAGTGAGGACTTCAGTCCTCAGATTTTGATGAGGACTAAAGTCCTTACTACGAACCTTAACTAAAAGAGGTTTGTAGCGAGGACTTCAGTCCTCAGATTTTGAGGGGATTGAAGTCCTCACTACGAACCCGATCGCTGCAAGTTATGAATACAATTCTAGTTTTCCAGCGGTCGATCGCCAATAGCAGCAATTTTTTCTCCTTTAGGGGCACGCACGGGGACACTGCCCCTACT
>JBOFTL010000985.1:0-2626 GCA_051652045.1 Microcoleus sp.
GAAATCACGGGAATATTTAATCGGGATTTGATATCAAGTCCGGTAATGAGTAAACTTAGGTGATGCAAACTAATAATATCCCGGCAACTTACCCTATTTTGTATTCCTTCCGCACTCGGCGGTTGAAACCGCTACTACACGAACAAAACCCGCCTGCGCGGGTTAAGAAATCACGGGAATATTTAATCGGGATTCGATCTGCAGCCCGGTAACAAGTAAACTTA
Source organism: Microcoleus sp. (assembly GCA_051652045.1). GTDB lineage: Bacteria > Cyanobacteriota > Cyanobacteriia > Cyanobacteriales > Microcoleaceae > Microcoleus. Next base: position 225 of record JBOFTL010000985.1, read on the forward strand.
GGTGATGCAAACTAATAATATCCCGGCAAGATACCCAATTTTGTATTCCTTTCGCCGCTGTCCCTATGCGATGCGGGCGCGTTTGGCATTGGCGGTTAGCAATCGCACTTGCGAATTGCGGGAAATTGTGTTGCGAGACAAACCGCTTGAAATGCTGGAAGTATCTCCGAAAGGTACGGTACCGGTATTAGTTGATGTTGGCGGCGAGGTACTGGAAGAAAGTATCGATATCATGTTGTGGGCGCTAACACAACACGATCCGGAAAAATGGTTGCGCCCCGATCGAGGTTCTCTTGCAGAAATGGTAGAATTAATTGCTCAATTTGATAGTAAATTTAAATACCATCTCGATCGCTACAAATATCCCGATCGCTATTCTGGTGTTGATGCTCAATTGCACCGTCATGAGGCTTCCGTACATCTGGAACAACTTAACACCCAGTTGAACGAAACGAAGTATTTATATGGTAATAATACAGCATTAGCTGACATGGCGATCGCACCTTTTGTCCGTCAATTCGCCCGTACCGATTTAACTTGGTTCAACGAACAGCCTTGGCCGCAGTTGCAAGCTTGGTTAACGCAATTTACAGACTCTGCAATTTATCACAGCGTGATGCACAAATACCCAAAATGGGAATCTGGCAATCCTGGTGTTATGTTTCCTTAGTTATTGTATTAGTAAAACATCATGAATACTGTAGCAATTGGTGAAATAATTAAAAATGGAGTAGTATTCGATATGAAAAATTGGGGTAACAATCTATCTAACTCTGATAATTTGCCAGAAATTGTCGATCGCTTGTTTACTACATTGGCAGAACGCAAGATTGATTACCTATTAGTTGATGGTGTAGCGTTATTAAGTTACATCTGCTAAACTACTCAGTTGACTTAGACCCTATTTTACAAGAACTCACCACACATTTAATTACCACAGATATGCAGGAATTTCGAGGGATAGTTGCCGATATCCAAAATCGCATTCAACGGTTTTCGTCACAGCAAAATAAGCTACAGGACGAGCAATAGCGGTAAAATTACAGAACGCTTGCGTAAGTCCTGCTACATCTACCACCTACCACCTCATTTTTCCTTCTTCCTTCTTCCTTCTTCCTTCTTCCTTGTTAATTATGATTGAAATTGGTTCATTAGTTCGCTCGCCCAAAAATGACTTGGGAGTCGGCAAAGTAGTAGAAATATCCCGTACCGATGCGGTAATCGAGTATTTTTGTTCGGTAAAACAGCACATCCGCAAAACTTTACCATTAGGTGGGCTTGAAGAAGCCAGACTCCAGCGCCAAACTCGATGCTACCTGTGGTTTCCCAAAATTCAGCGGTGGGTAATCGGTCGAGTTTTTGATTGGGATGAAGATACTTTATACTATGACATCGATCTGCCCGAGAGCCAAACTATAGGAGTGCGCGAAAAAGACATTTTCGTGCGCTGCAATATTCCCATTGCCGATCCGATCGAAATTTTAGCAGTCAAAGTTCACGAAACTCCTTATTTTCACGATCGGCGCTTGGCTTTCGTGCAATCCGCGATCGAACAACGGGCTGTCAGTAGCAGTATGACAGGTTTAATTTCTGCTAATATTGACCTTTACCCGCACCAAGTTGAAGTTATCCGCCGCGTTTTACAAGATCCGATTCAACGCTATTTATTAGCAGATGAATCCGGCCTCGGAAAAACCGTAGAAGCAGGAACGATTCTCCGCCAATTTCTCTTAGATGAACCCCTGCGACGCGCTGCGGTAATAGTTCCCAAATACTTGCTAGCACAGTGGCGTCAGGAGTTACAAAGTAAATTCAATTTGTCTCAGTTTGGGGACAGAGTGCAATTAGTTTCTTTAAGCGATATCAATCAAATCAGTCGCAATGCTAATGTAGATTTGACAATTATCGATGAAGCCCACCGCGTCGCTGCGATGGCAAATTCGAGCGATCGCGCCCAACAACAATGTTTTGAAATCTGTCAAAGTCTTGCGATCAGAAGCACAAATTTACTGTTATTATCGGCGGTTCCAGTTGTTGGAAACGAAGAGAGTTTTCTGACAATGCTGCATTTGTTAGAATCAGAAACTTACCAAACCGATCGCATTGAAAGTTTCAAAGAACAAGTGCAAAAATTTCAGGAAATCGGACGCGAAATGCTCGATTTTCGAGAAGGTGCGCCACCAGATATTTTGCTAGAAAAACTCGATCGACTCCGCAAACTTGTAGCTGGCGATGCTGATTTTCTGAGATTGGCTGATGAATTAGCAAGCTGTTTGAAAAGTAAAGAAAATAGCAAGCAGAATCGCATTGTTAGCGATATTCAGACTCACCTCAAACATACTTACTGCTTGCATCCCCGGATACTTCGCAATCGCCGGAATGCAGTCGAAGATGTCATGTTC
>JBOFTL010000986.1:0-5417 GCA_051652045.1 Microcoleus sp.
ACCCGTAATTCACCCGCACCAGCAGCAATCCCAGATGTACTGGAAATGCCTCCAGATGAAGCCCATATCCGCCTTGCTAGATAGGTGGCAGTTGTCGGCAAATTGGTTGTGATAGTTCCACTCGCGATCGCCCCATTCCCCAAGTTCCAGATAGCATAATGAACAACTGGAGTCAGCCCGGGGGTAGCGTTGAGCAACAACAGATACATTGTGCTGCGATCGACTGTAGGGACTGGGAAGTTTGCCCCTAAATCGATTTTTGTAACTGCCCCTGCTCCGCGATGCATGAGCTGCAAGTTGGTGTCTGCAGAATCATAGCCAATCCCCACAATATTTTGTATGCTCGACGGTTCAACGTCAGTAGGAATAGCCGTTGCTGCCCCAATGCCCATGAAAAATCGGCTTGCTGTGTTGGCTAACCCGATGGCAGGAGCACCGACCATCCTATTGTAAAATCCTCCTACTCCTGCAGCAGGTCCGCCAATTGAGCAGGACACAATCGTTTCTCGAACACCTGCTACTGCATTGACCGCTGCTGTCGTTTGGGTATATTCGACCCTGGCGGTCCTGGTATAAATATTGGTTGGCGCGATCGTCGTTGAGTTGCCCGCACCAGTTGTACTGACTGACGTACCGTAGGTTTGTAGAGGTTGAACGCCTGGGGTAGCAATCCAGCTATGGATACTATGATTAATTGTCAGGAAGGGAGACAGTAAATGCGACGGCCCTGCCTCTGGGGTAAGAAGCAGGCTGGGAATATGAGCATATTCCGCACCTCCCTTAGGGGTTTCCGTAATAAAGCCAGCAGCAGGAACGGAAGGAGAGGGAACTATCCTGAGATTAAGATTATTGGACGCAATCTCGACGTTAGTAGCCCCGCCGATCGCACCAGCATTGTTGTAAAGGAGCCTATTAAGCGAGCCAGGAGGAAGCGCAACCGACCCAGGCGATCCATTAGGCCGAGTTTCTTTTATGCACGCAAATTCAGGCGTAACAACAATGCCAGGGTTTGCTACTTCTGACGCAAACATCCCGGCGATGGTTCTGGCAGTAGAGAGTGAGGCAATTGTCAGCACTCCTTCTCCAGTATGGTCCCAGGTGTTCCCCCGATCAATTAAATCCGGCGTTGCCCCTACCCCTAGCCGCAGAAGAATGGAAAATGCTAGCTGGGTGTCGGACAAGGCGATCATCCTAATCCAAGCCATTCCTGCCCGTTCGTTTGGGGTACTCCCTAGCTGGTTGTCATTAGATTCGTTACTAGCTGCAACGGCTCCGTTTACGTAAAACAGGAAATTGGCTAAAATCGACGCTCCAGAATTCTGGACAACGTTAAAGCCTGCGGTTATCTCCCATTGAGTAAACGCCTGAAAACTAGGCCCTCCAACGCTGAAACTAAACAGCGGAATCTCTGCCGTTGAATTGCTAACAGGTGCTCCCGGCGTCCAGTTAGAAAGGATCAGATTTGGATTAAAGCCTGCTCCAAGCTGCTCATGAACCAATGGTTGCCCGTTTGCGGTAGAAGCAGGAAGATTTAAGATCCGCGATGAATTACCAAAGTCTTGATTCCCCGATCGTCCCATTTTAGCCTACCGCTGTCCAGCGCCATGACCCTGTAATTGTACCAAAGGTAGTTAGATCGATGGTAGTTACCGTAACATTTGTTGCTGTAATTTCATCCGGGTCAATCCGTCGATTGTTATTATCATAAACGACAACATTAGGCCATTGATTCCCCAATCCGTGTGTCGCCGTTAGCACTCCAGCAACAAGCGTTGCATTGGTAAACGAACCTCCTGCTACCCTGGCAACTGGGATTTCAGACCCCTCTAAACCTGCTGTCCATGAGTCAGTTGCTTCGTTAAAAATCAATGAAGCGGCAGTACTGGCACCACGAGCGCCACGAATCCCCATATTTTCTGTAGGGGTGCCTGTGGTCACATTACTGTTGATGTTCAGAATATTGTCTGCAACATCGACGGTTTCGGTATTGACGGTTGTTGTGGTGCCCTGGACAGTAAGATTCCGAATAGTTAGATCTGCATAGGCAGTATCCGCACTATTCCTAACCGCAAGGACCCCAGACTCATTCCTGACTCTTGGCCCGCCATTGCCACTATCGAGCTGGAATGAAACAGAGGTAGTACCAGTGTCGGTATTTTGCGCATGAAGTCGAGAATCATTCCCAGCGGCGATCGTATTGGCCGCAGTTCCTACCAACCCAGAAATATCAGCATAAACCAAACTTCTAAACGTTGGAGCTGCAGCGACGCCTGTTGATGGTCCTGCAAATACAGTATTAATAGCCTGATTCGTTAACGTGAAAGATAGAGCAGGAGTAGTAGTGGCAGTTGCTACACTCGCCGAAAATAAGGGGGACAGGTTACCAGCACTAAAGGTCGTGACAGTCCCACCACCGCCAACTGGTTGATAGGAAACGGTCCCGTCTGACGCAATTGCATAGGTACTGGTAGATTCCGGAGGATTTTCAGGTAATCTTAGCAGCCACGAAGCCGTGGGTTCTGCTCCAATATCAATTTGCATCTCAAAGGTTGATGCAAAAGTTCTTTTCAGTCTCAACCCATCATGAAATACAGCTCTTCCGTGCGATGCCATTTTTAAACCTCAATGCGATAACGCCACACGCCGGGAAGTGGCTGGTAGGTTGATAGATCTACCGCTGTAGCCGACGTGCTTACAGGGTCAATATCGTCAGGACTAATTGGGCTGTCGGTGCTATCCCAGATAAACACCTTGCTAGTGCGCTTTCCAAGGTTATGAACAATTGGAAGGATGCCAGCTACCGATAGACTTGATTGCTGAAAATTGTTTTCCAAAAAAGCATTTTGCGTAGCAAGTGCTGTAATCGCCGTTTGCACATTTGTGCCCAACCCAGTTGTTCCAGGAACAAACGCCACACTGGCCGCACTTCCCCCAGCTCCACCTCCCTGGCTATTGATATAGTCCAGCAAGGTTTGGTAGTTGGGCATTTGCTCTGTAATGCCTGCCGCGATCAGCGTCCATATCCCAACTGGGTCAGGAGCTGATCGCGGCAATACAAAACAGAAGCAGGTTTTTTTATCTGGTAGGGTCATGTGATATGACGAAGGAATTTGACCCTCGTCATTACACCACAACCTCCTACTTCCTACGCCATTGGCATCTAACGGAACAATTACAGTATCTTCTGGCGCGAGGTGCGTGTTGGTGAACGAGGCGGGCGATCGCCTGATAACGATTCGCCCGTTCGCCCAGGCTTGCAACTCCGACGAGTTACGAACCGCAAAATTAACCGTGCGCCATTCCTGCATATTATTTCAATTAGGGTGCGAGAACGGGTTGAACAATGGTAGGAGTTCCGTTAAACGTTGCCGTCAGGTCGTTTCGGGTAACGTCAGAAGGACTCCAGTTAATCCCATCGGTTGAAATGGAAATCAATCCTTTGACCTCCAATCCCCTGGTATAGTTGGCATCGTAGGCATCCTCCCGACCCCAAAACCAGAGGAATTCCCCCACCGCTAGGGTGAAAATATTCTGGAATGCCGCCGACAATGGCGACTGAACGCCAGGTAGATCAAATGTGGTAGCACGGCTAACAACGCGGCCTTCGTCATCCCCGGCAGAATCAAACGTTTGCACGTTGATTAAGTTTCCCTGACGCTGGAAGTTTGCTCCGGTTCGTCCGGTTAATCGTGGTGGCCATTGCATGATAGCCCCGATCGGCAAGGCTGCGGGGACATTGGTGACCGGGATAGTTGTAGCAGCGGCCTGAACTCGTGCAGTAGTCTGGACGATTACTTCTTCCCCGGTGGTGGGGTTGGTAAAGTTCAGAAATTTACCAGCGGCAAGATCAAACCCTGCAGGTAAAGCTGTTACGGTGATCGATGCAGGTGCTACGGAGCGCGTTGCTGCGGTCCCAACGGTAGTATTTGTTGTAGGAAAAGGAGGTTCAACGCAAGCTACGCCCATTGGCGCGACGTACATCTTGAACTTCCCTGTATTGATTGCGGTACATTTTCCAGCCATTAGTCTGAAACCTCTCTGGTTGTTCTCAAATAGATGACCCTCGCGCCTGGGTTGGCGGTAGAAGGTCTAGTCCTGTTTAGCACGTATCGACGGCTATTTTGTAGCACGTCAATCGCTGCATTAACGGTATCTGGCGTACTATTGTCGGTGCCAATGACAACCTCAAATACATTCCAAACCGTTGAGTCTACGTAGGGCATCTTCATGTCCACGTATCGCACAATTGCTTCTACGCCTCCAGTTAACTTTGTCCCAGGCGGTGGGTAAAGCTCACCTGTTTGTAGGTCTGGAGTAATAGCGATCGCTTGTACAGTTCCGGTGACGTTAGGTAGTTGCCATCGTCCAATCTGCGTCCCAAGCACATCAATAATTTCCTGCCGAATCGAAAGTAAACATTCATCTACTCTATGCATACTGACCTCTTACGCCAATGCCACTTCCGCGAGCACCTACTCTTGCGTAGAAACCAAGCGGAAAGCGGGATGTGTACATAGTGAGAACCAGTCGCCCGTAGTGAGTTTCATTCAATCGAGACATCCATCCTTTAGAGCTGACAGCAGTCGGAGCATGAAAACTAACTTTAACTTCATCTTTTACGTCGATCGACGCAAGTTTACCGTTTTTTGTCTCTGCATCAATATCTTGAAGTTCTTTTTGTGCCAATACCCAGTAGGTGATTACTTTGTGGCGTTTTTCCTCTCCCCAATTTTCGCAGAAGATATCTTCCGCTATTTCCGAGAGATCTTCCCAAGCCGATCGCTCTGCCTGTGTGGCATTGCAATCAAAGAGGCTGGGATATGACTCCGCAAGCATACCGTAGGTAACAATGGCCATTTTTTAGAGTCCTGACATTGCGACTTCGACAAGGGACATGATTTCAGCGTCGTCAGTGTAATCGTTGAGGATTGATTCCAGGGTGGCCTGGTCCAAGCCTCCAGCTTTAAGCTGATCGATAACCTGATTTCGCTGTGCCTTGGTAGGTTTTTTGCCTCCTCCAGATTCGCTTTTGACTGGCTCAGGAGTGCCGCTAGAAGCATCCAGGATCTCAAAAGCCCTTGGGTAGAGAGGATCGAGAACGTCAAACTGCTCTTGCGTTAGCTCGTTTTCCCCGTACTTGATGATCTTCTCTTCAAGCTGGATCGCGTCGCCCTCCTTCCTTGGCTTAGGAATAGCCACAGACAGATCAGCAAATTTATTGCCCACAATATAGGGACACTTGGAAGGATCGAATAATACTTTCATTCTTCCTCCTTAGACAGAACTGAAGGTGAATGTGCGGCTAAACATTGGGTTTCTCCACATTGTCTGGCCAAATGCCTGCCGCGTTGCCATCCAGTAAGCGCCTGCATGGTAGGAGCTGGGATAGGGTTTAACCGCAGACATCCGGCGAGCAA
>JBOFTL010000987.1:0-3547 GCA_051652045.1 Microcoleus sp.
ATCAAAGATTGTTGATTTCGGTGGTGAAGATTTCCCTGTCCTGCGAAATCGGTCAACCTCCCCACCGAAATCAACCGGGCTTTCATCCCACACCAATCTGTAAACGATATGTTGTGGGGATTCGGGCCGAGCTAGCTAAAGTTGGTTGGCTGAAAGCCTGTTTTTGACACTCCCCAGCCTTAAAGGCGCGGGGATTGCAAGGTTGCGCAGAGTCGCCATAACCCTGCTGGGTTGCCCCAACTGAAAAGGTTGTTGATAAAGCCGTCCTATAAGGACGGGACTTGCACCCAAGTTTTCGATCGAGGCGTACCTCACTCAAAGGTTTTTATTTTTACAGAGCCCTGGCTTCACCAATTCTAAAATTGGGCAACTCCGATCGGCCTCGATCGCCGATTTCTCTCAAAAATCGATCGCGGTTTCAGTACAATGTTTAACAGCAACCACAGTGAATACCACTCTCCGGGAGTCTCCTGAGACAGCCACTGTCCCGGCCGGCAGTAGAGCATTTCAATCAAGCGTCTGTGTTGGCTGATATTGAGTCGATCGAACGCAATTCGCACGGCAGGCAAGTTCACGCAACTCAATTCTACTGCATCCTTAAAACCAGATTTTAACTGACATTCACTTCCGATAAATTCAATCTTAGCTACAGGAATCAAACATCCTTCTTCCACAATTTTGAGAGTCACCGCTTCGCAACCCACTCGCTCGACCCCATCATTAAACTCACGCTCAAATTCGATAACTGATAATGCAGTCGAGCGCTTCGATTTAGTTGCATCACTCACAGAATTTGCCTCGATTTTACCCGATAAATAACTGTTGCGATCGCCAGAATTACCTAAGATTCTTGCCATCGTAAAACTCTTTTTCATCGGACTGCTGTCGCGCAGCCAATTCGGCATTTGTGTCAATAAACTCTTTTTCATCGGACTGCTGTCGCGCAGCCAATTCGGCATTTGTGTCAAAGCAACTTCCGCGCCACTTTCCGAAATAGCAGTAGTTATGCCCCAAAAAGTGCGATCGCCTGCTTGCAACTGCACCACTCTCCGCAAATTGAACCATTCATAAATATCCGGCTTGGGAATATCCACCAAAATCAATAATGCAATCGCCAGCATTAACAAATTATAAGCGCTCCAAATCCATCCCAAACTGATTCCTTTTAACAAATCCGCAGTTTCAGGAATTCCCTGGATTGCTAGCTGGTTTTTAGTTGAATAAACCGTGAAATTCCGCCACAGACTAAAGATTGTAGCAGCAAACAAAACCATCAGCGGGAATCCCAAATGCCAGTTAAAGCTAAACCGATCGCTCGCTATGCCTTTCGGTGTCACCTTAAACCCTTTGGCAAAAGGATTCAGCATCGCACTCACCACTGTTACTGCTAAAGGTATGCACTGCACGAACGAGTAAACATCCGACAGCAAAGCCGATCGCGATCGACCGTTTAACCAAGAAAATACTGTAATTTGGACTAAATAATAAGGCAGGAAAAAATACATCAATTCCCGCAAGTTAGTCCGCAACGGCATGATGTCTAACAGCGAATAAGCTAAAGGCATCAGCAGAAATAAAACTCGACTTAAACTGGTAAACCAGTGCAGCAATCCTTCTAAATGAGACAATCTTTGTACCAGTCTCAAACCGCGAATCGTTAGAGGATTGGCATCAATAAAAAATGCCTGAAGCGTACCCCTAGCCCACCGCAGCCTTTGAGTTAAATGAGCGGATATATTTTCGGCAGCTAAACCAGCACTTAATTTTTCATCTAAATAAACCAATTTACCGCCGATTGCTGACAGCCGAATTCCCGTAAAATAGTCTTCGCAGATTGAATCGGTGACGAAGCCTCCCGCTTGTTCTAAAGTGCTGCGCCGCACTACAAACGATGTACCGGAACAAATTACACTATCCGCACCATCTTTGATGGTTTCAATCTGCCTGTAAAATACCTCTTCTTCGGAAGTCAGAATATTTTCTAAGCCTAAATTGCGGGCGATCGGATCGTGATTGTAAAAGCTTTGCGGAGTTTGCACCAATGCAATTTCGGGATTCTGAAAAAAGCCGACAGTTCTGGTTAAAAAATTGGTTGTCGGGATAAAATCTGCATCAAAAACAACTATTAATTCCCCGTTGGTTCGGGCTGTGGCGTGATTGATATTTCCAGCTTTTGCGTGACTGTTGTCGGGTCTTGTTAAATACTCGCATCCTAATTTTTTTGCCAGAAATTTGATTTCAGGACGCTTTGTATCGTCCAGCAAATAAATTTTTTTGTTGGCATAATCTAAAGCTTGACAGCCGACGATCGTCCGTCGTAAAATGAAGGCAGGCTCGTTATAAGTGGGAATCAAAATATCTATGCTAGGGGCAAACTCTCCCGACTCAACGGCAACAGCCATCAAATCTGCTTCCCGACGGCGGTCTTTGACTCTCAGCATTAAATACAGTTGAATGCTGCTGCTGAATACCATCAACATTTCTAAAAAAAACAGCCCCAAACTAAAGAGTCCGTTCAGCGGATCTAACAAATTCAAAGTAGCGATCGACCGCCACAAGACATAGCGAATTGTTAAAGCTAAAACAATAGCAACTACCACAGCCCGCGACCATTTTTGCGGAGTTGGCGAAATTTTAATTGCAGCAAAAACTACCGATACTAACAATACTGTGGGCAACAACAAATACTTGTGGTGAACATCAGGAACTTGCAACCACACGGGCTGATTTTTCTGCCAATCATTGAGTGTTGCAAAAAAACTGCTGACATTTGCTTCGCCAGACAACCAAGCCGCCGCGATCGCACCTGCAAAAGCCACTATTCCCAATAATACTAGCGTTGCCGCCGGCACGCGCGAAATTTGCCAAAATACTTGGTGTTTCAAGTTTTGAAGGTCAAATCTTAAAGTCGTCATAAATTTGCAATTCCCGATCGTGTCTGCAACAGTTAACGTTTTGTGCTATCCAACTCTTAATTACCTGTGAAACACCCAAATTCCCCACCTACTATACTTACATAATTTAACTGTTCTGCGAACCCATGATAACTAATAGAAATCACAAGCTCGGGTGTTTGCGATCGCATAACACATATCAAATTTTTTTGCTACGGTAATTTTTGTCCGAACTTGCGTCGAATATTGACCTTCTCATAACATAGATCTATTTTTTTTGCTACGGTCATTTGTGTCAAACTTTAGGAGGAAGTTTGTTTGACAAAAAAAAGCAACGGGAGATTTTCATACTTTAAAGAAAAGGAAGATCGATCGGGATTTGCGATCGTAGCAAATCCGGGTTATCCCAAATCCGGGTTTAGTACCCTCTTTATCGTTATTACGCGACGAGAGAGCATCAGCCCTCCGTACAAGCTTCACCAACGCAAAGTATCGAAATTTCAATAAAAGATTCATAAAAGGTATGGATCGCCGAAATTTAATACCAATTTTCCCAAATCGTGCAACAGTAGCTTATACAGATCGAATCTAATTTCATAGACGATCGCAGATTAGTATTGTAGCAATTTTTTAGAGAAATAGTATAATACCAA
>JBOFTL010000988.1:0-2400 GCA_051652045.1 Microcoleus sp.
ATGCTTTGAGGCAGTTCTTGAAAGTTTTTCACAAATGTACCGTCGGACTCGGGTAATTCGGTGTGGTCTGGGAGGTGGGTGACTCCCAATTCAAATTGTTTAGCAACAGTCATAAAATTGCGTTGATTTGAGGAGCTAAATTAATTGTATATCCTAAATATAATTTTGGGTAATTGGTAATGGGTAATTGGTAGTTGCTAAAGAGTAACTAAACAATACCTATCCCTGTATCCGTGCTTTCCGTGTCGTGCTGTTGGTCATGGGCGATCGCTAATATCACTCTAGCCCAATATCGAATCAATACTTATTGATAATTCAGGAAAAGCCAGCGAAGCAACTTGTTGACCGCGCCAAAATCTTTGCATTAAAGCATAGCCATTTCCTGTCGGATTGCGGTAAACTTCCAAACAGTTTTCTTCTAAATCCCACAACCATACTTCCTGAATGCCAGAACGTGCGTAATTCGGTACTTTTACGTCGCGATCGAAATCAACTGTGCTATCTGAAACCTCGACCAACAACAATACTTCATCCGCTCTTGGATGCGCCTCTGCGTAGCAATCAGCGCGAAATTGCAGCAATACTACATCCGGTTGAGGTTCAGTCCTTTCTGTTAGCTGGATTGGATTCTGAACATCTAAAATAGCAATTTCTTCTGGGATAGGGCGAAACTGCTGGATTAGTCGCCGAACGCAAGTCGCGTGACGAGTTCCAATTGCTGCCATGACGATAATTTCTCCTTCGATCAATTCCACGCGGTCATCTTCACCAAAAATGCCAGCCTCACCCATCAGGTGATATTCTCGAACTGTAAACAGCCGTTTTTGAACTTGAACGGACATAATTATCCTCCCGATTTGCCGACTTTCTAAATGTACCACAAAAAAACCGCCCCTAACGGAGCGGTGCAGAGAGGAGAAATCAAGCAAAAATAACTGCCTGCTAACAATCTTAAAGCAGAGTAATTGCATTAGAAGCAGGAATGTCGATCGAACCCGGACTGAATCATAAATTCACTACTCCAGCAGTCAAACCGGGAGCATTATTCAACGTCAAAACAACGCTAGTTTGACCGGGATTAAAGTTAACCAAACCGCCATTCAAATTCGGAGCATAGAGGCAGACAATGTTGATTTAAACATTATTTACAGGTTAACCGCCGCCAGGAGCTACAATCAAAAAGTCGATCGAAGCTGAAACCGAAGTATTACCAGTTCGGTTAATCGTAAAACTTCCCGCACCGCCATCAGGAATCGAATCCGGAGACGAACCGTAAGATAAGAAAGTTGGAGGTTGAGCAATAGTATCAACTATTGTCAAAACTGCAGTTGAATGCGGAGATAACATCACTGCATTCAAGGCCGTTAATCGTGTCGTCACCCAATAACTCTCAACTCTGGCACCAGCGTTTTTTCCACCGCGATGTTGTCTCCAGCAGTGAGGTTTGTTGTTCCTCGCAACGCCGTTGCAAGATGATTTCGGCAGTGTCGCAAAGGTGAGGATCTCGGTAAGGTACGGCGGCTTTGGTCTGCAAATGTTCTCTTTCCTGCTGCGAAAGTTCGGATAAATTTTGGGCGGCAAAACTTGCCAAAGTCCCAGGGGAACGCCTCCCGGCGGGGGGTGTCGGGCCGACTTTCAAACCTGCAGCTATCAAAGCGGCCCTGACGGCGGCGGAACAAGAATAGGTAGCTAACAAACCCTCTGGTTGCAAACAAGCGGTAACAGCAGCTAAAAATTCGATCGTCCAAAGTTGCGGACAAACTGGTGGCGAAAACGGATCGAGAAAAATTGCGTCGGCCAAAAAATTCGATTGCTGTAACTGGCGGATAGTTTGTCTCGCATCGCCTACAATCAGGCTGGCTTGGAGGCGATCGGTTTGCAAGTGGCGATCGACCGCTAAAATACTTAACAATTCGGGTACGGGAGTCGGCCAGCCATCAAGAAGGCGGTGGGCTTGGGCGGACACAGGCACTTCAGGATCGATTTCCAGCCCCACCAACTCCACCCGACAGTCAGGATTTGCTTCCCAAATCGCAGCTAGGGCTGCTGCGGTGTTGTAGCCCAATCCGTAGCAAACATCCAGCAATCGCAGTTGCGATTTTGCAGCTTGACGCCTGAGTTGGAGGGGTGCGACAAATTTCAATTCCGCTTCCTGGCGAGCTCCGAAATCGCTGTGAAAAGCTTGATCGAACTCTGTGGAGAAGAAAGTAAAAGAGCCGTCTGCTGTTAATTTAGGTGTAAAGCTGCTCTGAGTTTGCATTGTGTGAACGAACCTGACGGTCAACGGAGTACCGTTAGACCGCAGGCTTCTTTTTCCTTTTTTGCAAAGGCTTTTTTGAGTGACGGAGTTCCCCCGCCACTTTCGTAACTTAGACCGATTTTTTTGATAAGTTTGGCCGA
>JBOFTL010000989.1:0-5599 GCA_051652045.1 Microcoleus sp.
GTTCTATACTAACAATGAAGAACGAGCGTTTTATCGTTTTTATGAGTTGCTTGATGAGTTTTTTCAGCGAGACAGCCATTCAGAAGTAGCGCAAGTTAAGGAAAAAGTCGGTAATGTAACAACTGGATAGTTATTCGATCGCACACTATCTAAGAAACCGGGTTTTTGGCTAAATCTTTGAACTGCGGCAAAGTCTGTAGAAAAAACCCGGTTTCTCGCCGATCGAGCACCATCAATCGATCGCACCCAACAAATATAAAACGATGTTTATCATTGGGGAGCGTTTTGTGCGATCGGATTATAATAGTATGTATTACGTAGGTTGGGTAGAGCGAAGCGAAACCCAACGCTATTCGCTCTGCCCAACGCTTAACTCTGTCAAACTCTCACGCGCTAAACTAAGATTATTGAGCGGAGTGAAACGGAGGTTTCGTGCCTCAACCCAACCTACAATTACAATTAAGATTGTTGGGTTTCGTGTCTCAACCAAAAACCAATACCAATTTACATCTCAAGAAGTCAAACAATTAGCTTTTCGTCTAGATGGTTTGTTTCTGCCAATTGTCGAAGACTCTGAGCTACCATTCTATATAGTAGAAGTCCAGTTTCAACCCGATCCGAACCTGTACTACCGACTGTTTGCCGAATTATTCATTTATCTCAAACAATACCAACCGCCGCACCCTTGGCAATTGGTAGTCATTTACCCAAACCGCCAAACAGAGAGAGAAAACAGCCTCCACTTCCAGGAAATTCTCGAACTTCCGAAAATCACCCGGATTTACCTGAACGAACTGAGCACGCCAGAAACTGGTTCTTTACCGATAAAATTGCTTAAACTGATAATAGAACCAGAAAACACAGCCTCGGATTTGGCTGTCGATTTAGCCAGACAAGCCCAAACCGAAATATCCGATACCGCCGTCAGGGAGAGTTTCATCAACTTACTGGAAAATATAATTGTCTACAAGTTACCCCAAAAAACCAGACAGGAGATAGCCGCCATGTTCAGCCTGAGTGACTTAAAACAAACCAGATTTTATCAAGAGATTGTTGAAGAGGTACAAGCCGAATTCCAAGCTCAATTACAAGCACAATCCCAATTACAAGCCCAACTACAAGCAGAAGCCAAACAGCGAGAAAAATCTGCCATTCTCAAAATGTTTAATGTGGGATTAGCTACAGAACAAATTGCTATATTTTTTGACTTACCTGTAGCTGAGGTCGCAGCGATTATCGCCCAATCTCAACAAGAACAAGCCGAGCAAAATTGATAAAAGCAAAGCGGGTTTACAACTTAATGATTGTCGAAAAAAAATATTTGTAAATCCGCTTAGTTGAAGATGAATTAATTAACACTGTTTTGCCGATCGCTGAGTCGGATACCTCAATAGGGCGATCGACTGCATCCGGGCGTAACCAGCTTGTTATTCAGTATGTTAGATGTAATAATTGTGGGCGGGTTTGTAGGATGGAAAAATGGTAAATGGAAAATTAAGGGTAAATTTAAATTATTCCAGGGTAAGTTCGATCGCCCGCAATTACCCGATTCCCAAAGTCAACCCGTGAATCCTATTTTGCAGGCAGGGGAAGAAGTGCGATCGAACAGAGACAAAGAAATTCGATAACATCATTGATTAACATCATTGATTCAGATCTGATAGAAGATTTTAGAGGGTATGAGGTATAATACCCTTCAATGTGACCTGCCTGCCAAAGCTGTGTTAGAATGGCTGGCAGAAAATTGAATTGCGGCTAAGTTACTCAAGCTCAAAACTAAGTATAGAAAAGAATTCAACTCCGAGTCAAGAGTAAATTTTTTTATCAAAACTAGCAAAAGCAGGAGCAGAACTGATGGAATGCTTTTCTTTTTCCAAGGGACGCTTTCGTTTAGTGCTACTGGTATTTTTTACCGTCATACCAGTATTGGGATTAGTCATCTATTCTGCCTCCAAGCAGCAGCGGCAGGCTAATTTAGAAGTAGAACAAAACGCAGAACGCCTCACCCAACTCGCTGCCAGCAACCAAGACCAATTAATTGAAAAAATTCGCGAATTTTCGATCGTCGTGTCGCAGCTTCCTGAATTGCAGCCGGGGAATTCAGCAAAATGCTCCGCACTGTTTGCTAAATTATCAAAACAAGATTTACCCCACGCAAATTTCGGAGTTGCTGCCCTTAATGGTGACATCGTTTGCAGCGATCGCCCTTTACCTCAAACCCTAAATGTAGCCGAACAATCTTGGTTTAAAAAAGCAATTCAAACCAACGATTTTGCAGTGGGAGAATACCAAAGTGATTGGATGACTCGCAAAGATGTTTTGGTTTTAAGCTATCCCATCCGCAATGCTAAGGGAAAGGTGCGGGCTGTAGTATTCAGAGAACTGGCTTTAGATCGCATCAATCAATTAGCAGCTCAAATTCAACTACCTGCAGAAGCAACAATTACGATCGTCGATCGAAAAGGAATAATTTTAGCCCGCCATCCCTATCCAGAAAAGTGGGTAGGACAGTCCCTACCGGAGACATCTCTAATTAAAACAATTCTGACTCAGGGTAAAGGAACAGCAGAAATAACCGGTCTTGATGGTATTCTCCGCTTGTACGCTTTTACCCCGTTAAAAAGCTTGCCCGACAATGAAATATATCTCGCGATCGGTATTTCTAAAGCAGCCGCTTTTGCTAAAGCTAACCAATTACTGTGGCATAATATAGCAGAAACTAGCCTGATTGGCGTGCTGATATTAGCCATTGTAGTAGAGCGCACAATTGAATTAAAAAAAGCTAACAAACAACTTCAAATTGAATTGAGCGATCGCCAGCGAGCACAGGAAGCTTTGCGAGAAAGTGAAGAACGCCTCCGCAATGCCTTTGACGATGCTGCAATTGGCATGGCATTAGTAGCACCCTACGGACGCTGGCTGCAAGTTAATCGTTCTTTGTGCGCGATCCTCGGCTATTCCGAACAGGAATTGCTAGCTATGAATTTTCAAGCGATCGCTCATCCAGACGATCTCGATACTGATTTAAGTCAAGCACGCCAATTGCTAGCTGGCAAGATTCGCACCTATCAAATCGAGAAACGATATTTTCACAAACTCGGCCGCATTGTCTGGATTCTCTTGAGCGTATCGCTGATCCGCGATGCCAAAGGAAAACCTTTATTTATCGCTCAAATCCAAGATATCACCCAACGCAGACAAGCGGAAGAAGCACTGTACGCTTCCCAAGGACGATTAGCAGGAATTCTCGATATTGCCAAAGATGCGATTATTTCGATCGATAAAAATCAACAAATTATCCTCTTCAATCAAGGTGCAGAAAAAATCTTCGGATATACAACTCAAGAAGTTATCGGACAGCCCCTCGATTTGCTATTACCTTTGCGCTTCGTCCACATACACAACCAACACGTTAGTGGATTTGGAAAATCCTTAGATACCGCGCGCAAAATGGGCGATCGAACTGAAGTTTTCGGCCGCCGCAAAGACGGGACAGAGTTTCCGGCAGAAGCTTCAATTTCCAAGTTGGAATCGGGAGTAGAAAAAATTTTTACAGTTATTTTGCGCGATATTACCGAACGCAAGCGCGCAGAAGAAGCACGTTTCCAACTTGCTGCTATAGTAGAATCTTCAGAAGATGCTATTATCGGCAAAACTCTGGATGGAGCGATTACTAGCTGGAATTCAGGAGCTGAAAGAATTTACGGCTACTCAGTTGAAGAAGTCAAAGGTCGTTATATTTCCTGCTTAATGCCCCCCGATCGGGCTGACGAAATGCCGCAAATTCTGGAAAAGATCCGTCAGGGAAAACGTTTTGAATTTTATGAAACAGTGCGGATGCGAAAAGACGGCGAGAAAATCGCTGTTTCTCTCTCGGTTTCTCCGATTAAAGATGCAGAAGGTAAAGTTATCGGTGCATCTTCGATCGTGCGAGATATTACTGAACGCAAGCGCGTGCAGGCGGCACTGCTGCGACTCAGCCGTCAAAACGAATTAATTTTGAATGCTGCGGGTGAAGGGATTTATGGGTTGAATTTGGAGGGAAGAGCGACATTTATCAATCAGTCAGCCGCGAGAATGCTGGGATACGAATCTAAAGAATTGATCGATCGACCCATGCACTCGATCGTCCAACACTCAAAACCCGACGGAACTGTCTATCCTGTCGAAGAAAGTCCGATTCATGCAGCAATTAAAGACGGGGCAGTTCATCAAGTAACAAATGAGGTTTTTTGGCGCAAAGATGGTTCGAGTTTCCCCGTCGAGTATGTCAGCACTCCCATCCAAGAACAGGACAAGATTGTCGGTGCAGTTGTTACTTTTAAAGATATCACTGAACGTCGGGCAATGGAACAGATGAAAAACGAGTTTATCTCGGTGGTAAGTCACGAATTGCGCACGCCTTTAACATCAATGAATACTTCTTTAGCGTTACTAACCAGCGGTATACTCCGCGATCGACCTGACAAGGCTCAATCGATGCTAGAAGTAGCAATGGAAAGTACCAATCGTTTGATGCGTCTGGTCAATAACATTCTCGATATCGAACGCATTGAGTCAGGCAAAGTCTCGATCGAGCGAGAAACCTGCGATGCCGCCAACTTAATGATTCAGGTAGCAGAGTCGATGCAAGCAATAGCCGAAAAAGCAGGGGTAATTCTATCAGTAACTCCTACAGCAGCTAGACTCTGGGCCGACCCCGATCGCATCATTCAAACTCTCACCAACTTAGTCAGCAACGCCATCAAATTTTCAAGTTCAGGATCTACAGTTTTGGTGACTGCTGAGTGTAAAAGTAATGAAATGCTGTTTCAAGTTCAGGATAAAGGGCGGGGAATTCCGGCAAATAAACTCGAATCCATCTTTGAACGCTTTCAACAGGTTGATGCCTCAGACTCCCGCAAGCAAGGAGGTACTGGCTTAGGATTAGCTATTTGTCGCAGCATCGTACAACAGCATGGAGGTCGAATTTGGGTGGAAAGCGTGTTAGGGGAGGGTAGCACCTTCTACTTCACTTTGCCAGTCCTCTATTAAATTTAATCTACAGTCTCCAATCTTAAATCTCAAATCCAAAATCAATATGACAGCCAAGCGCATCTTAATCATTGATGATGAAGACTTAATCCGGATCTCAACCCAGCTTTGTTTGGAAGAAACAGCCGGATGGGAAGTCCTGACAGCAAGTTCGGGTAGTGAGGGTTTAATGAAAGCAGAAACCGAACAGCCTGATGCTATTTTTTTGGATGTAATGATGCCTGACATTGACGGACCTACTACATTTAAAAAGTTACAGGCTAATCCCGCAACTCAACGCATTCCTGTTTTTTTACTAACCGCAAAAGCACAGTCATCAGAACAGCGTCAGTTTGCTCAGTTAGGCGTCGCGGGAGTGATTCCCAAACCCTTTGCTCCCATGAGTTTAGCTAAGCAAGTAGCAGAAGTTTTAGGCTGGTCAATTTAATAATTTTTCCTGAGTTTAAATCTTCTAGACTTGATTTGTAGGGATGAGGTGCGCAGTGCGAACCCTACAAATAGAGTTGATTTGTAGGGGTGAGGTGCGCAGTACGCACCCTACAAATAGAGTTGATTTGTAGGGGTG
>JBOFTL010000990.1:0-8471 GCA_051652045.1 Microcoleus sp.
CGATGAAACCGCCTCCTTGATGTCCCGGATAAATAGCTTTGGCGATCGCGCCGGCAATCAGTCCTAAAACAATCCAAGCAATAATACCGCCCATTTCTTTTTCTCCTGAATTTTTAAACTGTTTTGTCTCTTGTCTGATATTTTTAGAATAACAACCTAGAATCGGCGATACCCTCTATCGTTAGGAGGAACCGAAAGTGGTAGAATTTATATAGGATCGCCAGATTTTTAAATGTTTTTAGTCTGTCTAAAGAGTTAAGTATCAAGAAGAAGGAAGAAGGAAGAAGGAAGAAGGCAGAAGGAAGAGGGCAGAAGGAAGAAGGAAGAAGGCAGAAGGAAGAAGGAAGAAGGAAGAGGCAGAAGGAAGAAGGAAGAGGGCAGAAGGAAGAAGGAAGAAAGAAGAGGGCAGAAGGAAGAAGGAAGAGGGCAGAAGCTTACGTTTAATTAAATGGACTTACTTAATTAGGTTATTATCAAAAAACTGGGTTGAAAACCCCGTCGTTCTACAATGGAAGGAAGCAGAAAGCCAAGTAGTGATGCTTGGGAATCCTCGCCGCTTTACGGCGGGGAGGATGTCAATTAGAGAGACAAAACTATCGTGAACCTTTGAAGAGAGGAAAGTTGCTGTTCTATGGATTTAAGTTTGTGCGCGATCGTCAAAAATGAAGAGACAAACCTGCCGCAGATGCTGAGTAGCGTCAAGGGTGTGGTGGGAGAAATGGTGGTGCTAGACACCGGTTCGAGCGATCGCACTTGCGAGATAGCCCGAGACTTCGGGGCGAGAGTTTATCGCTTTGAGTGGTGCGACGACTTCGCCGCCGCCCGCAATGAGTGCTTGAAATACGCCCAAGGCGACTGGATTTTAGTATTGGATGCCGATGAGGTACTGGTACCGACAAGCATACTGTCCATCCAGCAAGCAATTAAAAGCGAGGATTTACTGCTAATCAATTTGATCCGTCAAGAAGCCGGTGCCTCTGGTTCCCCTTATTCTCTGGTGTCGAGGCTGTTTCGCAACCGCCCCGGAATCCGCTTTTCGCGCCCTTACCACGCAATGGTAGATGACAGTGCAGCCGAAATTAGGAAACGGGAACCAAACTGGAAAATAGCTTCCTTAGCCGATGTCGCAATTTGGCATTCCGGCTATCAAACAAAAACGATCGCAGCTAAAAATAAATTGCAAAAAGCTCAAGCTGCAATGGAACGCTATATATCTTATTATCCAAACGATGCTTATGCCTGCAGCAAATTAGGTGCTTTGTACGTAGAAACAGGGGAAATCCAGCGGGGAATTAATTTATTAATCCGGGGATTGAATGCTGAAGGCATAGATGATTCGATTATTTACGAGCTCAATTATCATTTAGGAATTGCTTACCGCCAGCAGCAAGATACAGCAAAAGCCAAGCAGCACTATCAAGCGGCGATCGAAACAAATGTTTTACCACCAATCAAATTAGGAGCTTACAATAATTTAGGTAATTTACTCAAAGATGGTGGAGATTTAAAAGCTGCTCAAAAGATTTACCAAGCTGCTTTAAAAATCGATCCCTATTTTGCAGCAGGTCACTATAACTTGGGACTGACATTAAAAGAAATGGGCAATTTAACAGATGCGGTCGCCTATTACCGCCAAGCAATTAAAATCGATCCTGACTACGCCGAAGCCCATCAAAATTTAGGAGTCGCACTGCTGAAACTTGGCAAACATCCCGAAAGTTTGGCAGCATTTAAAAGAGCGATCGCCCTGCACGAACTGCACCGTCCTTTTGAAGCAGAACGGCTGCGCCGGGGACTGCAAGAAATGAATTTAATTTAAGTAGAGCGATCTATAATATTGGTAGCGCAATAATTATAGGTCGATAAATTTAAATGCCCTACGTCGCCAGCATTCATATCTATCCAGTAAAATCCCTAGACGGTATCGCTGTCAGCGAAGCAACCATTCTTGCCAGCGGTGCGCTCAAGGGCGATCGAACCCTTGCAATATTTGACGATCTCGGTCAATTTGTGAGCAACAAGCGCAACAGCGGGGTTCATTTTCTGCGTTTGTCATTTGATGTTGAAAATGGCACAATTTGCCTGAAAATTCAAGGAACGGAGCACGAGTTTTTTTTTCAAATAGATACAGAACGAGCCGAAATAGAAGCTTGGCTGAGCAGCTATTTCGGTTTTCACGTCAAGTTAGTAGAAAATTTGTTAGTCGGCTTTCCCGAGGATAAAACATCACCTGGTCCGACTTTAATTAGCACAGAAACAATAGCAGAAGTTGCATCTTGGTTTCCCAGAGTTAGCGTTAACGAAATGCGACAGCGCTTGCGAGCTAATATTGAAATCGGAGATGTACCCCCATTTTGGGAGAACCAATTGTTTGGAGAAGCAGAAGAAGTTGTGCGATTTCAAGTAGGACAGGCAATAATTGAAGGTATTAATCCGTGCCAGCGGTGCATCGTGCAAACGCAAAATCCTCAGACAACAGAAACCTATCCCAAGTTGCCACAAATATTTACACCCAAACGCCAAGAAACAACATCAGACTGGGTAAACCAGTCGCGTTTCAATCATCTGTACCGACTTAGCATTAACACGCGAGTGACGCCCCAAGCAGCAGGTAAAATTGTACAGGTAGGAGATAAAGTTGAAGTTCTCGGTACTAGCACGACCGAGTTGTAAGAAGAAGAAAGTTGATAGTTGATAGTTGAGAGTTGACAGTTGACAGTCGATCTACGATCGATTATTCAGCAAACCCTAGATAGTTCTCACAATAAAAATTAAGAACTTGCAGCCCCCGGCACGGTCAAATATCGATCGCTGGAATTCAACAATTCAAGATTCAATCGGTAGCCAACATTCCTCACAGTTTGAATCAGACTTGGCTGTCGCGGATCGAATTCAATCTTTTTCCGCAAAGACAAGACGTGAGTATCAATAGTCCTGGGGTTATCAATCGAATCCGGCCAAGCCCTGCGCAACAAATCCGATCGCGACAAGGGTACTCCACCAGCTTGGGCCAACACGTACAGCAGGCTAAATTCTTGAGGAGTCAATTCGATATGTTCCTCGTGCAAGCGCACCCGGCGCTGCACCAAATCAATTTTTAACAAGCCGCATTCCAACAGTGCAGGGGGCACCGCAGTGCGGTTGCGCCGCATCAAAGCTTCCACCCTCGCCATAAACTCTTGCATTCCAAAAGGTTTAGTCAGGTAATCGTCAGCCCCCGACTTCAAACCTTCAACAATATCCGCTTCTGCATTCCGCGCTGACAGTAGCAAAATCAAAGAATGCTGTTGCTGTTGCAGCCAGCGGCAGAATTCTAAACCTTCCCCCTCCGACAATTCAGCATCAAGAATGACTAGGGAAGGCTGGTGGCTGTAAAAAACTTCCTTAGCATGATTGATATCCGCTGACTGGTGTACCCAGTGACCGACTTGTTGCAGGTGCCACCCCAAGAGCGATCGCAAGTGCGGATTTCCTTCAACAATTGAAATACTAGCAGATCCCACAGAGTCAAGCTTCCCCTATCACTAATCGCTACCAGGTTAACAAAGCTTTTGTCAAGGTTTTGTAACGAGTGCTACTGGTGCCCTGACTCTAGATCGAGCTGCTAACAAACTCTAGCCAGAATTTTAAAGATTTGGTCAAGCTGTCACCATCAACCGGCAGGACGGTTCGAGTACGCGAATCGTTATCTTACAATGGAATTAATACACCCTTGCACCCGATCGCCCCCATGTCCGAACCCCCCGCCACCACCGAACCTCCCGACCCAGCTTCAACCTCTAGAAAGTTGACAGATCTGGCAACGCAAATTATCAGTCCTCCACCCGTTCGCTCGGTAGCCGGAGTACGAAAGCAGTTTGACTGCAAAATTCAGCAACCTCCCGACTCCATCCAACGCACGCCGAATTATCGACGCGCGCTTCAAAAAGTCGAGCCTGGGAAAGCAGTGCGTGAAATTTTTTATGGAGGGTAGCCCGTTCAACAGGGTAGCCAATTTGATTCAGAAATGATTGCGATTTCCACATCGCAGGCGTTTCTGAGTACCGAGACAGTCAACACCACAAAGGATTTCAACCTCAAAAACCATGCTTCAAGATACTCAGACAATCCGGCACTACCAAAAACTCACCGACGCCCTCGTCGAAATGTGGAACAGAGGTTATCGTTTCGATGACCTGCGGCTTTACTTAGATGGCTATTTAGCAGCCCTGCGTCACACAAATGGTTTGGAACCGTATTTGATTCACAGACTGGAGGAAGAAGCAGCGCGCTACATTCACGATCCGTCTAATTTTGAAATGCCCCTACCCCAACCAGAATCTGACTATTATTGATCCCAAATTCGATCTTTTGGTAATTGATAATAGGTAATTGGTAATAGGTAATTGGTAATTGGTAATTATTTTTGCCGATCGCAACACCCATTATCCATTTCAAAGTCGTACTCGATTCCTATTTATTTGATTTGAAAATTTTGATTCGAGTACGACCTTGAACTCTACTGCAATAGTATCAACTGTCAACTGTCAACTGTCAACTTTCTAAGAAGCTAAAGCAACTTCTACCATTTCTTGCAGTTCTCCTTTTTGATAAAGCTCGATCGCGATATCCGAACCGCCGATAAACTCGCCGTTGATATAAATTTGGGGAATCGTCGGCCAGTTGGAATACTCTTTAATTCCCTGACGAATTTCCGGGTCTGCCAAAACATCTACAGTTTCGTAAGGCACTCCCAAAGTATTGAGAATTTGCACCACATTGTTAGAGAAACCGCATTGAGGCATTAACTTGTTGCCCTTCATGAACACCAAGATTTTGTTTTGCTTCACCAATTCGTCAATTTTTTGATGTGCTTCTGTACTCACGATCGCTCCTAATTGTATTTCAAAAATTTCTCAACCGTAACAGTTTTATGTTAAGCAACTATTGACCGAATCGCCAATTTATGCGATCGATTTTTGACTCAACAATTAAGCTGCTTGACTTTTCGCTTCCCACTCTGCGGGAGTGAAAGTTTGCAAGGCCAAAGCGTGGATGGCTTCTGTGGCCATTGCTTGCTTGAGAGCACCGTAGACGAGTTGGTGCTGCTTAACTCGGCTTTTGCCTTCAAACGCAGCAGAAACCACGATCGCTTGATAGTGGTCGCCACCGCCAGTCAAATCATCAACTTGCACTTTAGCATCGGGCAATCCGACCTGAATCATTTCTATTACTTGAGATGGAGTAACCATTGTTTGTTGTAATAAACGGTTGTTGTTTAGATTGTAATTGAGTTCAGTAAGTCCACCGAATTAAACGTAAGATCGCAATCGCTAGAGATCCTGCTGTCTGTACGTTCTTCCTTCTTCCTTCTTCCTTCTTCCTTCTTCCTTCTTCCTGATGAAAAATGTAGCATACTCGATAATTCATCCGTGTATCCGTGTCCGAATCCGTGTCGTGCCTTCCTTGTTCCTTCTAGTTATTTATTTGATGAAGTGGGCTGAGTTCTGGTGCCACCCTGTCGCGGGTAAGGCACGTCCACAAACCCCAACTCCAATAACTGCTGGTAAGCTTTCTTACCCAAATCGCGAGTCGGCTGCTGCGATCGAATAATCTGAACCAACAGCGGTAAAGCCAGTTCCGGCTTGTTCTGCGCGCGGTGTACCAGCGCCAGCCTGTAGGTAGCCTCATCCCGCATTTGGGCTGTTTCCAAAGCTTTAGTGCGGTTGGTATCTGCCACTTTGGCGTCAATTCCCGAAAAACTGTTGGCTAGCTGCTGGTAAAAATTCGACAACTGATTGTATACTTGGCGGGATTCTTGGAGTTTTTGAGTAGCTAAAACATAATTTTGATTGGAAATCGCGTCGCTAGCCTCTGCCATCAACCGCTGACCGCCGGGGATGCTCAACAGACCCATCTCTGTCTGGCTGGGAGTCGGGCTGGGGCTGCCGGTCTGCTGTGAGTCGGAGACATCCACAAAACCCAACTCCACCAACTGTTGGAAAGCTTTTTTCCCCAAATCGCGAGTCGGCTGCTGCGATCGAATAATCTGAATCAGCAGCGGTACAGCCAATTCCGGTTTGTTCTGCGCGCGGTGTACCACTGCCAACTGGTAGGTAGCTTCATCCCGCATTTGGGCTGTTTCCAAAGCTTTAGTGCGGTTGGCATCCGAGAGTCGGGGGTCAATTCCCGAAAAACTGTTGGCTAGCTGCTGGTAAAAATTCGACAACTGATTGAATATTTGTCGGGATTCTTGCAGCTTTGGAGAAGCAGCAGCATAATTTTGACTGGAAATCGCGTTGCTAGCCTCTGCCATCAAACGCTGACCGCTTTGGATGCTCAGCAGGGTAGTTTCTTGCGTCAGGGGGCGGAGATTGTTGGGATCGGTAGGGTCGTCATCGCGTTCGACTTGCGGGCGGTTCTCTAACCCGGAAGGTTGTTGCGCTCGGGCTTCGATCGGTTGCAGCAGGGAAAAAGCCGCGATCGCCCCCAGGGCTATCCCGGCGGTGGAGCGGAGCAAGCAAACAGTTCCAGAGTTCACCATGAAATTACTGTGCGCCTCGGCGCTTTGAAAAAAGTCAGACAGTCGGGCGGATCGTACCTATTGGCGATCGCAACCGAATAAGTGTACATTACATTTGCTCAAAAGTCAAAGGGTGTAAGGGCGAGGCTTGCTGGAAAAAATCGCAAGTAGGAACTTGACATCTGGTTCTCAATATGAGAACATGAGATTGTAGTTCAAACAACGATCTATGAGATTGATTTCTAGGAAAAATCTTCTGCTTGCGATCGCACCCTACTCCGATGCCCAGAATCCGATCGAATCCTGGTATAAACTCTTCCAAGAAAATGATTGGGGTTCGCTAGAAGAGGTGCGAAAGGAGTATTCCAAATCGGTCGATGAAGTATATGGATATACAATATTTAATATTAAAGGCATTCGGTATAGATTAATTGTACGAATCAAATATCGAGCAAAAATAATCTACTTTAAGAAATTTTTAACTCATTCAGAATATAACGAGATTAACTGGAACGATGAAAGTGAAGTCAGACAAAAAATAGGTTAAAATTTACTTGAATTTTCAGGAAATTTGCACGGATTTCCTGAAAGAATCAACAAACTTAAATACCACATCCCAATCGCAAAAAATATGATACAGAGAAACAAGAACCCACCTATTCGCAACAATTTTTGTTAAACAATCGCTCACAGGGAACCATGAATATTATTATTGAGAAACAAGCCTACGGTCAACTGCTTGCGAAATCGCAGCCCAGACCCATTCTGAACGATACGGATTACGAACTCGCCCTCGCAGAAGTCGAATCTCTGATGTCCAAGGAAGAATTAACACCAGAAGAAGAAACTTTACTCAACCTGTGGGCGCTGTTAATCGAAGAATACGAAGCCAAATATTACCCAATTCCTGAAGCTACTCCTCGGGATGTGCTATTGCATCTCATTGAAGTTCGCGAACTCAAACAAGCAGATTTAGTAGGAGTTATTGGCTCGAAAGGAGTAGTTTCTGAAGTGGTTAATGGCAAACGGGCAATTAGCAAAGCTCAAGCTAAAGCGCTGGGAGAATTTTTTAATGTCAATCCTAGCGTGTTTATTTGACACTTAAATATGTAAGGTGCGCACTGCGCACCCTACAGGTTTTGTTGATACCAATACCGCAGATAAATTACTCCAAAAGATGCGATCGACCTCGATCGGGTCTTTCGTCGATCCGACGATCCGACAGGGATTGAAAATCCCTGTCTCATAGCGAAAGTCCTCTGGAAGAGGACTGAAGGTTGGCACTGAAATTCGATCGTTCAGTCGGTTTTTAACCGACTTGCGCTATGAGACGGGGAATTAATTCTACGGCGGGGCTGTGGGTAAATGCGAGATCCAGAACGAGGTCGATCGCATTTTTTAACTTAGGATCGTGGATTAAATAACCGGAGTAGGTTGGGTTGAAGCATGAAACCCAACGATCGAGCGTGGCGTTGGGCGAAGCGCAGCGGAGGGTTCGTTCCTGGACCAAACTTACAAAAAATGCAAGTTATTTAATTCTCATTCCTTAAGTGCGTATCGAACTCGATTCAA
This sequence comes from Microcoleus sp., assembly GCA_051652045.1. Lineage (GTDB taxonomy): Bacteria > Cyanobacteriota > Cyanobacteriia > Cyanobacteriales > Microcoleaceae > Microcoleus. Next base: position 8,075 of record JBOFTL010000990.1, read on the forward strand.
AGAAACTGATAAGACTGAATCCTTCGGCCAAAAACCCGGTTTCTGGATCGATATTTCTCGAACTAGGCGACGATTTTGCCTCGGGAACCGGGTTATTTTGCTTAACTTCTGTTACAGCTAAACCACTGGCTTAAACAGATTTTGCGCGACGAAAGTGCCCACAGCCAAACCAACTGGCAGGGCATCATCAACCGTAGCCTCGCGCACGTGCACGCCACCGTAAACCCGACTGATGGCATCGTCATAGGCAGCATCGTAAAAACTGTTGTAAGTGCGCGTGACACCGGGAAGTTCTTGGGAAACAGCAGTAAAAGAGTAGTTTTCACCAAAAAAGTCGGTCATCACCCCAGCAAATGCACCGCCAAAAGTCGAATGTCCGGAGATGTAATCCGGGAAG
>JBOFTL010000991.1:0-5271 GCA_051652045.1 Microcoleus sp.
AAGGTGGTTGGTAGATTCCAAAATCCGCCCGGTTATTGAACGGTCGATCGAGCTAAAAGTTCATCTTGTCGCACAAAGCCTGTGGAAAAAACCTGGTTTCTGGCTCAGACTCTGCATCTGAAACCACATTTATTTGTCATAAACCCGGTTTTTCTGGACGAATAACCTCCTTAAAATTAACGCACCCAGTCCCTAGCAAACCAAATTTAAAAATAACTTTAAAAAACAAGATCCCTTTTTTATCGGGAGTTCGCATATGTCCCTCAAAAAACAACTGCTGCGGCTAAATTGGCTCAATCCCCACCAAAACTTGCAGACTCGCTTGGGAATATCCACCGCAACTACCGCGATTCTACTTTCAACCTTGCTGAGTTTAATTGTCGGGCAAATCAGTCGATCGCAACTCGAAACTCAAATTCAGGATTCCCTGGAAAAACTCGCCGATCGAGCTGCCGATCGCCTGGACCAGGGAATGTTTGAGCGCTATCGCGATATTAATAGTTTAGCAATCTTAGGACCGATCCGTCAAGCCGATTCCAACGCCAAGAAAAGAGTATTTTTAGAAGAAGAACAACGCACTTATCCAGCTTATGCTTGGATTGGCTTAACCGATACGAAAGGCAATATAATTGCCGCAACGCAAGGATTATTAGAAGGCAAAAATGTTGCCCAACGACCTTGGTATCAAAATTCAATATCTACTAGCTTTGTCGGAGACGTTCACGAAGCAGTTTTACTGGCAAAATTGCTGCCAAATCCCACAGGCGAACCGCTGCGTTTTGTCGATATCGCCGCTCCAATTAAAGACGAACGAGGTAATTTTTTAGGAGTAATCTGCGCTCATTTGAGTTGGAGTTGGGCAAAAGAAATTCAACAGTCGATCGAAGCTAGTTTGCGAAACGATCGAGTAGAAGTTCTCATCTTGAACCGAGAGGGAACTGTTATCCTCGGCCCTCAAAAATCGCAAGGAAAAGAGATTAAATTTTTAAACTCAAAATTTGCTAACTCTCAACAAACTGGATTCTCGATCGAAACTTGGTTCGATCGCAAAAGTTACGCTACAAGTTTTGCTCGCACTCAAGGCTATCAAAACTACCCCGGTTTGGGTTGGATCGTCTTAGTGAGACAGCCGGAAGCAACAGCATTTGCACCTGCACGATCGCTCCAAATTCACGTTTTTCTGTGCGGAATTGGCATCGGGTTGCTATTTGCTTTGTGGAATTGGTTTCGATCGCGGCACATCGTCGAACCCCTGTTACAACTAACCGCAGCCGCCCAGCAAATTACCGACGGAAAACAGACAAAAATTCCCGCATTCGATCGCCAGGATGAATTAGCAAGTCTCTCTAAAGTTTTTCAGCAAATGGTACTATCGCTTCAATATCGAACCGAAGAATTACAAGTAGTAAACGCCGAATTAAAACAAGACATAGCCAAACGAGAAGCAGCCGAACAAACTGTCAGCGAACAAGCAGCTTTGTTGGATATTGCAACCGATGCAATTTTCGTGCGATCGCTCAATAACACTATCTTATTTTGGAATCGCGGTGCAGAAAAAATCTACGGATGGACGGCAGCAGAAGTCTGGGAAAAAGACGCGAAGAGCTTGTTAAATGTAGAAAATTCACCGCAATTGGAGGAGGCTTGGCAAACGACTCTTGCAGTTGGAGAGTGGCGAGGCGAATTGAAAAAGACTGCCAAATCGCAGCATATGTTAACAGTAGAAAGTCATTGGTTTCTGGCGCGCGATCGCGACGGACAACCCAAATTTATCTTAACTGTAGATACAGATATCAGCGATAAAAAACAGCTAGAATCTCAATTTTTGCGAGCGCAACGTTTAGAAAGTTTGGGCACGCTTGCCGGCGGCATCGCCCACGATATGAATAATGTCCTTACTCCAATTAAAGCAGCCGCTCAGCTTCTCCTCCTGAAAGCTCCCCAGCTTGACGATCGAAATCAAAGATTCTTGCAAATTCTAGTTGATAGCAGCCAGCGGGGAGCCGATTTAGTCAAACAAATTCTCTCCTTTGCTAGAGGAGTTGAAGGAGAGCGTACCCTCGTACAATCCAGACACATTCTTCAAGAAATCGGTGAAATAGCTAGAAGTACATTTCCTAAGTCAATTGCTGTCGAAATGAATGTTCCGACTAAAAATCTTTGGACTATTTGTGCGGATGCTACTCAACTGCATCAAGTGATGATGAATTTATGCGTGAATGCCCGCGATGCGATGCCTGATGGTGGCGTATTAACCATCGTGGCTGAAAATTTCTCGATCGATTCCCATAACATCAAACTTTACCCGGATGCTCTAGTAGGAGAATATCTCTCGATCGCAGTTTCCGATACGGGAGAGGGGATGTCTCCAGAAACGCTCGATCGCATTTTTGAACCGTTTTACACTACGAAAGAAATCGGTAAAGGTACGGGTTTAGGACTTTCTACAGTCTTGGGAATTATTAAAAGTCACGGCGGATTTATTCAAGTTTTTAGTGAAGTCGGGCAGGGAACTCGTTTTTGCATCTATTTACCAGCAGATTTCCAGACAGAAGAGGGAGTAATTGAAGACGATCTCGTGGCAGAAGGCAACGGTGAATTAATTTTAGTCGCTGACGATGAATTGTTAATTGTAGAAGTAACAAAAACTTTGTTAGAAGCTCATAACTATCAGGTAATTACCGCCAATAATGGCATCGAGGCTCTGTGCCACTACCAAGAATGCCGCGATCTAGTGCAAGTCGTGTTAATCGATCTGATGATGCCAGAATTAGATGGTTTCAAAGCAATTTCAGTATTGAAAAAGCTCAATCCGCAGCTTAAAATTATTGCCAGTAGTGGATCGTACCAATCAAAATCGCTGCCCGTTGGAGCCGATGCTTTTTTATCGAAACCTTATCCGCTCAAAAAACTTTTGAGTACGCTCCAATTCGTTCTCAATTTAAAAAATAATTAGTGGGATCGCACGCCCTGTCAGCCTGACAGCGATCGATCGATTATCAACTATCAACTCTGGGCTATCAACTCCCTCGGGCGGGAACTCTTGGCACATGAACGACCTCAAACTCTCAGATGCAATCGGGCGTTATCAGCGCTATCGCTACGCGAGGCTGCGCCAACGCGCTGGCAAATCCTGCGAGTTTGAGGTCGCACCCTACAAACTCTCAACTCTCAACTCTCAACTCTCAACTAACTAATGACTAATGCTAGCGATCGGCTCCCAACTAACCACATCTTCAAACAAAGCTTGATATCCAGCAACATTGGGATGCAGTCCGTCGGAAATTAAGCGCGATCGCCACCAATCGCTACCCCGACTTATCCATTTATCAAAAATATCTAAATAGGGAATTCCCCGCAACTGACAAGCTAATTTAGTTGCTTCCTTATAGCTATACTGATCGGCATGACTGTAATACAAACAATCTTGAAAAGGCATTTTACTTTCATCAATCGGCACCATCCCCACAAAAATTACCGGGCAAAGTTGCGTGGAAATATCTAACAAACGATCCAAAACAGTTTTAAAATGCTCAAAATCAGTGTAGGCGCGGCCGTTGGGCGATTGCACTCTCGCCGAATCGTTGAGGCCTACCGAAAGAATAATCGCATCCGGGACGCGATTTCTGAGTTCGCCACGCTGGCGGAATTCGTTTTCCAAACGCTGGGCCACTTGATAAACTCGATCGCCCCTGACTCCCAAATTGTAGAGCACGTGTCCCGGACTGTCAGGAAACATCCACTGCCGGCGCAGCCTTTCTACCCAGCCGCCGCCCACGCCATCGCCGAAACCGTAAATCAAGCTATCCCCGAAAGCTACCAATTTGAGGGGATGGGAATTTATCCGACGCAAGAGAGGAAAAGAATAGGCTGTTGCTGCCTGCATAAGCAATGATACTCAGTGAATAATTTAGGAATTTTTAGATACTAAACTAGAATGTAACATTCGATAAAGCGAGTAGTCCCATGCTTAAGCGTCCAACTTTCGATTCAACTCAGCTCACCAGGCGGGCGGAAGACCTGATCAATGCTGCATCCAACCGCTATCGGATTACGGTACAAGTCGCAAATCGGGCAAAGCGGCGGCGTTATGAAGATTTTGACAATATGGACGACCATCAAATGAAACCCGTGATGCGGGCGATATTTGAGATGTCTGACGAGTTGACGCAACCGGAAATTATCGGAGATATCTAAACTGTGAATGGGTAATTGGTAATTGGTAATTGGTAATCGGTGATTGGTAATCGGTCAAAAATAATAGCTGTTAGCTAATCCGACGATCGCCAATTACCAATCCTTGGCAGTCCCGGACGCACATACTCTATCTGTAGGGTGCGCACTGCGCACCTTACTGGTATTATTGTAAGTAAGGATTGCTATATTACCAATTGCCTGTTATTTTATTTGCGATCTAATCATCAAAATGGTGAAGAAATTAAAGCTAGCCTTGAGTTTTTTGTTAGTGACTTTAAGCGTGGCAGTTTTCACGCTTTCGAGTTGGGTTTTGGAATCGGGCGAATTGAGCTTGTCGGCTTTAGAACCTTCGCGGAGGGCGAATTTGCAGCCTGCGGAAATGTCGCAAGTTGCTCAACAGCCAGAGCCCCAGCAAATCAGGGTGCAAGATGCCTGGAAGTTTGTCTATGAAAAATTGCCAGATTTGCCAACTGAAAATAATTACGTTTCTAAGGAAACTGGAAAACTCGATCCTAATAATACTTTAGTCGCGCGTTTAATTAGATATCACGTATTTGTCAAAGGGCGGCCGCCGAATTTTCGCTTTGATTGGAAGTTAAGTTTAGCTGATTATTTGGGAGCGACTCCCGATTATTTGGTAGAAAGCGTTTATCCGGGCGGTGACGTGTTGCGAGAAAATCCAATGGAGCGCGATCGGACTGTTATTCAAAGTTTAAATAAATCTCAACGCGATGCTTTAGTGCAAGCTTTAGTTGATGTTTTTACCGGAAATACTGGAAGCGCGCAAACACCGACGCGAGAGCAACCTGAAGGGCGATCGAATTCACCGTCAATACCGCAGCCGCAGCCAGGAGATGCTAAATTGTTAATGCCTTGAACAGTTGAGAGTCGATCGTCGATCGTCGATCGTTGTAGTGCGAGCGTCCCCGCTCGCGATCGGTTGATAGCCGATCGATTGATAGTTGATATAGCCTTTCTCAAAAAGGTGAGGTATGCCAGATTCTATGTACATCAAGGTTTTCGACCTTTAATCTATACCTCATCTATCCCAGAACCGCTATAGCTATCTACAAG
>JBOFTL010000992.1:0-3007 GCA_051652045.1 Microcoleus sp.
ACCGACAGATTTTGTTTGGTATAATCATTTTCAAAAGCCAGCCTGCGAGGCGGTAAATCGGCAGGATTTTGAACGTCTATAATGTCGTGAAACCCGATAATCGGAATCCTGACGGCTGTAGGTTCTACCGTCCAGCCGGAAAGTCCCAAGCTAATGATTAGCAGCGGCAATAAGTAGATAAATTTGGCTTTGTGTAGCAAGCGAAATAGAAAAGTTTGCGCAATTTTTGCATTTTTTAGAAAGTTTTGGATTTTCATAAACTCCTCTTCAGCCTTTGCATATTCATGTTTACCATTAATGGATGCAAATTTGGCAAGAGTGAGATAATTTTTGGATTTTTTTGGAATTTAGGTATTTTTTGCCAAGAGTTGACAATTGACAGTTGACAGTTGACAGCATACAGGTTGGTAATTGACAGCGATATTTTTCAGGTGGGGGATGAGAGAATATTGGTATTTTATCGGGGTTCGATCGCCCGTATCGGTTGCAAAAGTACACAATACAAAACAGAGTGGCGAGTCATGCTACAATTTGATGTTCCGCAAATGTCACAACAAGTTAAGAAGGGCGATCGGATCGATCGCCCTTATCGAGCATATTAAAATAATTTATGTCTACTCAAAATCCCACTAACTTACCGATCGACTTAACTGTTGAAAAAGCACAACAAATCCTCAAAGATTTCACCTGTCTGGATATGAAATCTGTAGCATCTATCGCCCAAAAACATGAACTCCGCGAAGCTTTGCTGTTAGTAGCCGATTTATCAGACTATCAAATGTTGGGAGTTTGTGCGAATTCGACAGATGAGGGATTTTTAGCTTTAGAAGCCTATTTAAAAGCTTTGGGATATCAGCCTGTTTTCGACCCAAAGGTTCTCCCTTCATTCACGGGTTCGGTTTATATTAAGTTCAATACATTGAAGGGTGCGTATTATGTTGACAGTTATACTGGAACTTATAGGGGAGTTTTGGTGTCCTGTCAATCTGCTGCTGAAGATGGAATTAGCGGCACCTACGGTCATTTACCTCTCGATCTATTTGTCGATTAATTAGTCAGTAGTCAGTAGTCAGTAGTCAGCAGTCAGTAGCTATTAGTTAAATTGCTGTAGATACTGTCTTGACATTTATTTCAAGTAGAGTATCTACAACGATCGATCGCAATTAAATTAACTGTTCGGTCGCTGAACGATCGTTTCAACTACCCGCCGTTTTGCTTTCGGATCGATGCCAATTAAGCGGACGTATTCGTTCCCATGTTCCGCCAAACAAGTTTCTACAGACGCAATAACTTCCTTTTCCTGTGCTGTTTGAATTGTCGGGCAACTTTGCCACGAACCAGTTTTAAACCTCCGGTTGTCTGCATATTCCATGCCGATTTTGCAGCCCCTTGCTAACAACTGCTGCACTTGTTCCAATACTTCCGAATTCAGCCGCGAAACATGGCCGTTACTCGTTTCAGCAACTGGTGCCACATAGGCTTTATAATATTTTGCAGGTTGTGCGCTGGCTTGAATCGGTTCCGCAACAGCAGTCGGAACTTTTTCCGGTGTTTTCAAATTAAACAAGCGCGATTGATTGTATTCTTCTACCAAGCGCATTTCCTGAATCCGTTTTTGTTGTCCGACCATTAACCTGCCCATTTCTAATAAATGTTCTAGGCTGAAATTCGGCTTGACAAAATCCGGCTGGCTTTCCAAACTGTTGACCAAACGCTTGGAAACTTTTTCGATACCAATTTTGTGAATGAAGTCGCGAATTTGTTCGTCATAAATGCGCGATCGCAACGCACTGAAAAAGTCGATCGACTGTTCGGCAAAATTATCGACCAACGCAGCAATATTCGCTGGCGACAATCCGTCAGTCTCAAAAATTCCCCCGACAATCCCCAGTTTATCATCGCGGCTCGGTTCCCAATAAAATTTCTCCATCCGTCCGTCGCGAATCAACGGCGCGTACAAAGTAGAAAAATCATTTCCCGTGACAATAATCGGCACTCGGTGCAACGGAGTATCGTCATAACTTCCCGGCAACTGCACGTTAGTGGGAGTGTCGGCAATATTCATCAGAGTGGCATTTACCATCTGAGTGTTTACTGTATATTGAGTCGTAGAATCAAACCTGCCCGCACCAGCATCCAAATCGTTAATAAATACCGCGCACATTTCGCCCCGCACCCGAATTTGTTCCGCAGCTTCGCGATAGCGCAAGCGAATTAAGCGGGAAGGATCTCCAGCATCGGGACTTTCCAATTCGCCGCCAGATATCATCACCGGTTCAAAACCCATGCGTTGAAAAACCAGTTCGCATTGAAAAGTTTTGCCCTCGCCTTTACGACCGTGAATTCCTAAAATTAGCGGAACTCTGACGCCTGGTAAATTTAAAAAATTCTTAGTTACGTGTACCGCAAGTTTATCGAGAAACGTCGGAGAAATATAATAACTCATCAGGAAATTTGGGGGAAATTCAATGCTGTTGCTACAGTAATTTTATCAGGATATGACGCATGAAACTACATTACAACTGAGATCTTGCATCATTCTCGATCGGCCAGCATCGGTCAGCAAGAAACCGGATTTTTGACCAAAAATAGTCGCTTTGATGCAGAGTCTCGGCCAAAAACCCGGTTTCTGGGATTGCTGCCCCATCTCAGTAATATACGTAGGTTGGGGAGCATCTCAGTTTTGCAAGAAGCATTTTTTCAAGAAGCATTTTTTATTGTAGTGCGAGCGTCCCGCTCGCGTGCTCGTACAAGCACGCGAGCGAGGACGCTCGCACTGTAAATGCAAAACTGAGATGCTCCCGTAGGTTGGGTCCAACGCAGTGAAACCCAACATCCATAAGTGTTGGGTTTTCACGCTAGTTCAACCCAACCTACTGTAGAATCGCTGGCGATCGATCGAATGTAATATTCCGTCGTGTTGGTGGCAAAACTCACAGGCTGCGCCCCAACCTGGATTTTTGCCGTACAATCGAGGTCTGCATCCGATCTGTTAAGGAGCAAAAGG
>JBOFTL010000993.1:0-3425 GCA_051652045.1 Microcoleus sp.
GAGCGTTGCTGTTTGATGGTTTGCAGTTGCAGCAGCAAGGATTCTACTTCTGCTTGCAGGTGGAGGAATTTAACTTGCTGGTCGGCTTTGTAGGGGCATTTTGCCAAGTCTACTTTGCGAGCGGCACAGACGGTCGATCGAAGACCAGAACTAGCGATTTCGGAATTGCCAGTCTGGGTTTGAGGTCTTGAAAGAGTGGACGAACTGTTTGACATCACTAATTGTGTAGACATTTCTACTCACACCATTTTGAATGCGGCAAGGGGATTCCCGCGATACCCTTCGATTGAAGGTCTGGGAAATTGTCGCCAAATCAAAAATTAAGCGACAGTGCATCCCGATCCGAGAATGCAAAAATGCGGAAACAGTTGAAATGACCGAGATTGATTTGACCTGCGGTCAGGTGAGCTAGTCACAGTTGGGCTGTTGTTTCACCAGCCCCCACTATAGCTAGAAGGACTAGATTTTACTAAGATACATTAAGTCGGACCGATCGGTTAGACCGATCGCATTAAACAATAAACTAACTCATCGAGCGAAAATTAAATATTAAATTAACCAATCGGGCTAAAATTGATGTAAATTCTTTGGCACAGCCCAGAAACTATTGAAATCGTGACCTCGATCCTACCTGCTACTAACTCTGCTACCTCCTCTGCCGCCCTACCGAGACGCCACGGCTGGCCGGGCTTAATCGAAGCTTACCGCCCCTTCCTGCCGGTGACGGAAACTACTCCGGTTGTAACGCTGCAAGAGGGCAATACTCCTTTGATTCCGGTACCCGCAATTTCCGCAATTATTGGCCGAGACGTGCGCGTGCTGGTGAAATATGACGGCCTCAACCCCACCGGCAGCTTCAAGGACCGGGGGATGACGATGGCAATTTCCAAGGCGAAGGAAGAAGGCGCTAAGGCAGTAATTTGCGCGAGTACGGGCAATACTTCAGCAGCCGCGGCCGCCTACGCCAGACGCGGGGGAATGCGGGCTTTCGTGTTGATTCCCGAGGGTTACGTGGCTTTGGGTAAGTTGGCGCAGGCTTTGCTGTACGGTGCAGAAGTGATTTCGATTAAGGGCAATTTCGATCGGGCTTTGGAAATTGTCCGCGAAATGTCTGCCAGCTACCCGGTAACTTTGGTCAATTCGGTGAATCCTTACCGCTTGGAAGGGCAGAAAACAGGTGCTTTTGAAGTTGTTGACGTTTTGGGAGATGCCCCGGACTGGCTGTGCATTCCCGTGGGAAATGCGGGCAACATCACAGCATATTGGATGGGTTTTTGTCAATACCACCAAGCGAAAAAATGCACGCGCCTGCCGCAGATGATGGGATTTCAAGCAGCGGGGGCGGCACCGCTGGTGACGGGAGAACCGGTAGCCCACCCGGAAACTCTGGCTACGGCAATTCGGATCGGGAATCCGGCTAGTTGGAAACAGGCGATTGCTGCTTCGGAAGCGAGTCGCGGCGGTTTTGCAGCAGTTACCGATGCGGAAATTCTGGAGGCTTACCGCTTGTTAGCATCGCAGGAAGGGATTTTTTGCGAACCTGCGAGTGCGGCTTCTGTGGCGGGTTTGTTGAAGGTAAAAGACAAAGTGCCGGCAGGGGCGACGGTGGTTTGCGTGCTCACGGGTAACGGTTTGAAAGATCCGGATACGGCGATTACTCACAGCAACAATCAGTTTAAAAAGGGAGTCGAACCGATTTTGGATGCGGTGGCTAGCGTGATGGGATTTTAGGAAGGAATTGTCAATTGACAATTGACAGTTGAGACTTGAGACTTGATAGTTGATGGTCGATCGAATTTTATCTGCGTTTATCTGCCTCAATCCGCCTCGATCGGCGGTTGCAAGTTGATAGTCGATCGTTGACGATTGGTAGCTGTCGGTTTGTAACACTCGAAGCAATCAGAATTAGCAGGTGGTAGTAGTTTGAGTCCGATCGAGTTGCACCTTTTATGAAGTACATCCATCTATTGAATAATTATCGCAAGGACACGGCATTGCCGTGTCCCTACCCACGATCTCTTTGTACCTCATTTACATGAAAAGAGCAGTATCATCTTCGGCTAACTACTTTTCATTGTTCACCGCGCTGTGCAATTGCAAAGACTCTGGGATTGCTTCGCTTCACTTCGTTACGCTCGCAATGACAAACGATAGCTAATTTACCGAACCTAATATAACCCGATCCGATCGCCTAAAATAAAACTCAAATCTTTACTCAACTCTTTAAAAATTATACCATGACTGGCCCTACTGCAACTTTATTAATTGCCTGTCCCGATCGCCAGGGACTTGTCGCCTTACTTGCTAATTTTATCGCCTCCCATAATGGCAATATCATCCACGCGGATCACCATACAGATTTTACGGCCGGATTATTTCTGAGCAGGTTAGAATGGCAGTTAGATAATTTTGATTTAAAAACATCAGAAATAGCACCCGCATTTAGTGAAGTTGTCAAGGATTTACAAGCCAGTTGGCAATTGCATTTCTCCGATCGCATTCGCAGGATCGCGATTTGGGTCAGCCGTCAAGACCATTGTTTGTTAGACTTGATTTGGCGGCACAAAGCTCGAGAAATTAGATGTGAAATTCCCCTGATTGTTAGCAACCATGAAAATTTAAGACCGATCGCCGCTCAATACGGAATCGATTTTGAGTATATTCCAATTACTAAAGATACTAAAGCTATTCAGGAAGCGCAGCAGTTAGAAATCCTGAAAAAGTATCAGATAGATTTAGTAGTTTTGGCGAAATATATGCAAATTTTAAGTAAGGATTTTACGATCGCATTTCCCAATATTATCAACATTCACCATTCATTTTTACCCGCATTTGTAGGCGCGAATCCCTATGAAAGAGCTTATGAGAGAGGGGTGAAAATTATTGGTGCCACAGCGCATTACGTTACACCGGATTTAGATGCAGGTCCGATCGTCGAACAAGATGTGGTGCGCGTGAGTCACCGCGATGAAGTGTCGGATTTGGTGCGCAAAGGAAAAGATTTAGAAAGAGTTGTTTTAGCAAGGGCGGTACGATATCATTTGCAGAATCGGGTTTTAGTTTATGGCAATCGGACTGTGGTTTTTGCTTGAAAAATTCAGGAGTTATACTAAATCCAGGTTTCCTATAATCTTTATTATCATTGCGAGCGCAGCGAAGCAATCGCAATGAATTTCCTATAAGCTTTATTGTCATTGCGAGCGCAGCGAAGCAATCGCAATGAATTTGGGGACAAACGGAGAATTTATAAAGGGGATGAGTAACCAGGATTTGGTATAATACTTGCCGATCGCTGCCGTGCTAACTGAATAAATGCTTTACCACATAATTCACACAACTATTTATAATTACAGCCAAAAAGTCGCTCTAGAACCCCACGCGGTTAGGTTGCGATCGCGCTCTTGCGGCTTTCAAATGTTGCGGGA
>JBOFTL010000994.1:0-6111 GCA_051652045.1 Microcoleus sp.
TCCTGTCGATGCTTCGAAAGATTTTTCGCGGGAATTCGCAAGCACAGGGCGAAGCATTCGCGTTTGTATCTTGTCGATTATCCGAGAGATTTTTCGCGGGAATTCGCAATCACAAGGCGAAGCATTCGCGTTTGTATTCTGTCGATTATCCGAGAGATTTTTCGCTGGCATTCGCAAGCACAGGATGAAGCATTCGCGTTTGTATCTTGTCGATTATCCGAAAGATTTTTCGCGCGAATGCTTCGCCCCTACGATCGCAATATGTTTCAGGACGATTTTACTTTAAATCTCAAAATTGACATGAATAAATTATTTGGAAAATTACTAATTTATCTGCTATTAATCATTGTTCTTGCCGCTTGCAATAACAATAGCATTGGCGAAACTGCTACTGTAACTCTCAGCGGCTGGCAGAGCAATCCTGCCGAGGGAAAACTGCTGGAAGGGGTATTGAAAAAGTTTGAATTCGCACATCCTAATATTAAGGTAAAATACGAAGCGATCGCCGATCAATATATGGATGTTCTGAAAACTCGGTTAATCGGTGATGCTGCGGCTGACGTGTTTTTTTTAGACGCAGTAGAAGCACCTTTAATGATGGCGAGCAATGTTTTAGAACCGCTAGATAATTATATCGGCAGCGACTTCGATCTCACCGATTTTGAACCAAATTTACTGGCAGCTTTCAAGTGCGGTGACAAAATCTGCGGTTTGCCTAAAGACTTTTCTACGCTTTCCCTATTTTACAACAAACAGTTGTTTCGAGAAGCCGGATTAACTGAACCGCCGCAAACGTGGGAAGAGTTGCGGGAATTTGCTAAAAAGTTGAGTGTCGATCGCAATGGAGATGGGAGAATTGAACGGTACGGTTTGGGAATTTCCCCGGAATTGGCGCGTCAATATTTTGCGATCGGACTGTTTGGCGGTAAATTAATTGACGATCGCGGTTATGCTGCATTTGCCAGTCCCGAAAGTTTAAAAGGACTGCAACTGATTATAGATTTGTATCAACAAGATCGATCGACCGGTCAACCTTCCGATGCAGGTGCATCTTCCGGTAGCGAAATGTTCGGACAAGGTAAAGCAGCGATGGTAATTGAGGGCCCGTGGGCGATTCCTTACCTAAAAGAAACTTTCCCCAATCTGGATTTTGGTACTGCCGAATTTCCGGCAATTGCAGGTAAAAAATCTACAATGGCTTACACGGTTGCCTACGTGATGAACAAGCAAGCAAAACAGAAAATAGCAGCCTGGGAATTGATTGCTTATTTAACTGGAAAAGAGGGGATGAAAGCTTGGGCGGGTCAAGGCGTGGTATTGCCGAGCCGTCAATCTGTTTTGTTAGAATTGGGGTACGATCGCGATCCTTTATACGCTCCTTTTGTTGCTGGGGCAGCTTACGCTACGATCTGGCAAGCTAACGAACATTTGCCGTTAATTCTTACTCATTTTAACAATCAGTTTATTAGTGCTTTGTTGGGCGAGCAAAGTTTGGCAGCCGCGATGTTGCAAGCACAAACTGCCGCGAATCAGGAGATTGCAGCAGCTAGTTATTAAAGAGTTGAGAGTTGAGAGTCGATCGTTATCATTAGTAAAAAAGGAGAACGGAGAAAGCATCGGTTGTAGGTTGGGTTGAAGCATGAAACCCAACTTGTTAAGTAGACTCAGAGAGTTGGGCAGAGTAAAACTAATGATTAGCTTGCCCGAGACAGTTCACACTACAAACCTGTTGATTACCCCTCATATCTCAAATTTAATATCAAATGCTACCATATTTTATTGCAAGTAAAATTTGGCAAACTGGGTTAAGTAGTTACACTTATTTGGTGTAATAAAAGTTAATGAAATTTGTATACAAGGAAACATTTAAGTATAAGGTTTGTTGTTATGGTTCACACATAGCAATTAAACTAATTTAAAGGAGCGAGAAATTGGAAATTTTACAAAGGGGACAGCGAGTGCAACGCCCATCACCCCCAATTAGTGCACTCCAATCTTTTTCCAACAAAGCTAGTATCTCAGTCAGCGCGATCGGCTGCACGGTAATCCTGGGTTGGATTTTTGACTTGCAATTTTTGCAGAGTATTTTGCCAGGATCGCCCAGCATGAAAGTAAACACCGCAATTTGCTTCATCTTGGGTGGATGTTTTTTATTTATCCAACAGCGAAGGCGGGCGGGATTAACAACATTCAAACATCAAAAAATCGATAAATATTTAATTTTAATCTGTTCTTATTTGATTTTATTAGTTAGCTGCATTACCTTAATTGAATATACCTGTAATTTAAATTTAGGGATCGACCAACTGCTGTTCGCAGACAACAATAAATGGACGCTTCAATCAGCACCGGGACGGATGGCACCCAATACTGCTATTGCTTTTTTCTTGTTGGGTACTGCTATGCTGCTGCTGTCATTGCGCCGTCCCCAATACCTGCGAATTCAGTTATTAAGTTTAGGCACATTTTTAATTGCGTTTACTGGTTTTTTAGGCTACATCTACGGCAAAGCGTTTTTTTACAGTTTGGGCGCACCGACAGGAATGGCTGTGCACTCGGCAATAGCATTTATGCTGTTGAGCCTCGGCATTTTATTTGTCAATCCAGACAAGGGATTGATGGCGGTAATTGCGAGCGATCGAGCGGGAGGAATCATGGCTAGAAGCTTGTTACCTCCAGCATTAATTTTCCCGCCTTTAGCAGGTTATTTTATCCTCTCCGGGCAGAAGTTATATTTATACCAGCCGGAGATAGGAATATCGATGTTAGGTGTATTGAATGTCATTATTTTTACCGTACTAATTTTTCTGAATGCGAAAACACTATGCACGGTCGATCGAAAGCGCTATCGAGCAGAATTGGCACTGCGCAAGGCTAAATCGGAACTAGAAGAAAAAGTTGAGAAACGGACTCTCCAATTGCAAATTGCCAACGATCGATTGCGACAGCAGATTCTCGAATCCGAAACCACAGAACAAGCGCTGAAGAAAAATTACAACCTATTGCTAACATTAATTAACAGTATGGCGGTAGCTTTATTTGTCAAAGATAGCGGGGGTCGCTACATGATGCTCAATGCAGCGGGAGCCAAGCTAGTTGGCAAATCTTTTGAAGAGATTATCGGCAGGAATGATAGCGAATTGTTTCCGCCAGAAATCGCTAGCAAAATAGTAGAAGCCGATCGGGAAATCATGACAGCAGGAACCACAAAGTTCATGGAAGAAGAACTCCCAGTTGACGGAAATTTGCGGACATTTCTGTCTACAAAAAGTGCGTACCGAGACGGAGAAGGAAAGATCGGCGGTATCGTGAGCATATCGCGGGATATTACCGATCGCAAACAAGCGGAAGTCGCTAACAAAAGCTTAGCGGCAATTCTAGAAGCAACCCCTGATTTTGTCGGCATTTGGGATGTGCAAGGATTCGCTGTTTACATCAACAAAGCAGGTCGCAAAATGCTCGGTTTAGATGAAACAGAAGATATATCTCACCGAAAAATTGCAGAATTTTCAGCCGCCCGCGAGACTTTGGCCTGTGCGATCGCGACGGCTGTTGCAGGTGGCGTATGGCGGGGAGAAACAGCCTTCCTGTCAGCATCGGGGCTGTCAATTCCCGTCAGCCAAGTTATTATCCCCCACAGTGCAGGGGGCGATCGACCCGAATATTTTTCGACGATCGCGCGCGACATCAGCGATCGCCAACAAGCAGAAAACGCCCTGCGTTTGAGCGAAGAAAGGTACAGATCTCTCGCCATCGCCACCGCACAAATGGTGTGGACGACTGATGCTAGCGGAGTTCCAGCGGAACCCCCGGTAGATGGGACGGCTGATAGCGGCAAAAGTTTTGGGGAGTTCCAACCCAATTGGATCGCAGCAGTGCATCCAGAAGATCGCGATCGCACCCTGCAAGCTTGGATGCGTGCGGTAGAAACCAAAAGCCTCTACGAAATCGAGCACCGCTTGCGGGCGGTAGATGGTAGTTACCGCCATTTTTGGGTGCGTGCCGTCCCGATTTTGGCGGGCGACGGTAGCGTGCGCGAGTGGGTGGGAACTCACACTGACATCAGCGATCGAGTTCATGTTTTAGAAGCATTGCGGCAGTCTGCAGAACAGTATCGATCGCAAGCAGCACAGTTAGAAAAGGCAATGCGCGATTTACATGAAACTCAGGCTCAATTAATTCAAACTGAAAAAATCTCTTCTCTGGGACAGCTAGTAGCCGGGGTCGCCCACGAAATTAATAACCCAATTAATTTCATCTACGGTAATATCACTTACGGCAGTCAATACGCCAAAGACTTACTGAACTTACTTCAACTTTACCGCGAACATTACCCAAATCCGGTGCCGGAAATTGCTGATTTTGCCGAAGAGATTGAACTAGATTACTTAGTAAATGACTTCCCCAAGATTCAGGAATCGATGAGGGTCGGAGCCGATCGAATTCGCGATTTAGTTGTATCTTTGCGGAATTTTTCGCGGCTCGACGAAGCGCAGATGAAGTTAGTGGACATTCATGAAGGTATTGAGAGTACTTTGCTAATTTTGCAGCACCGGCTCAAGGCTAAGAGCGATCGACCCGCGATCGAGGTTGTTAAAGAATACGGCAATTTGCCCAAAGTTGAGTGCTATGCAGGTCAGCTCAATCAAGTATTTATGAATCTTTTAGCCAATGCGATCGATGCTTTGGAAGAATACAATGCCAAGCGTTCTTCTTCAGAAATTTATGCCAAACCCAATACAATTACGATCGAAACTCTCGCGATTCAATCCAACACGGTAAAAATCAGAATCGCCGATAACGGGATGGGAATTACTCAAGAAGTAATTAATAAATTGTTCGATCCATTCTTTACTACTAAACCGGTGGGGAAAGGAACGGGTTTAGGACTGTCGATCGGCTATCAGATTGTAGTTGAAAAACACAAGGGTAAATTGCAGTGTTTTTCGGCACCGGGGCAGGGTGCAGAATTTGTCATTGAGCTTCCCATTCGCCAGGAAAAAGCGACTTTTTGCATTACCAACCGCGTCCTTGAGGAATGTATGGTTGAGAGTTGATGTTTATAGTGCGAGCGTCGGGAGCTCGCGATCTATTGACTATTGACTTCTAACTATCCTTCAGCTTGTGACAAGCGATCGAGAGAAAATCCAGCCGCTTCTGCTACTTGAGAATTGCTATCTTTTTGCAGGTATTTCAAGGCAGAAATACTTTTAGCACTCGGTAGATTTCCTAAAGTTTCGGCCAGCCGCTGGCGGATCAGCCAATCTTCCGATTGAGCAAAATTTAGCAGTCGATCGATCGCCCCAATCTCTTTAATTTCCCCTAAAGCCGAAATCGCGGCCTGCTGGATTACCACGTGCTCGCTGTCGAGGGCTTTTAGCAGTACGTCGCGAGCTCGGGGATCTTTAAGATTCCCCAGAGAAACAGCCGCGCTAAAGCGCACCAACCATTGAGTATCCTCATAAAAAGCCCGCACCAAAGCATCGAAAGCTCTGATGTCTTCTAAATAGCCCAAAGCACCGGCAGCATCAGCGCGAATGCCGTAATCCGGGTCAGTTTCTAGCAATTTGACTAAAATGGGATAACACTCTTCGGTCGGTTTGACTCCAAGAGCAAACACAGCCATAGAGCGTACCTGCAAACTTTCATCGTTCAAAACCTTTTTAATCAAAGGCACCGCATCTTGCGCCGGCACGTTTCGCAAGTTAGCCAACGCCACCATTCGATCGGCCGAATTCGGGCTTTCTAACTGTGCTGCTATTTGCTCTAAGCTTAAATTTGTCATTAACGGTTACTTTTTAGTAAAACTTTACATTTCGCTAATTTTTGATTATAGAAGACTCTCTGATGAAAAACAGGTAGAGAAAACCGCTATAGAGAGATGAATACAGTTCGGGTTGCTTAGAGTCGCTCTTTTTGCCTTCGTCCTTTGATAAAAAGCTCTATTTTCACTCAACCTACCAGACAAAAACAGCTCGGGAAAAATAATATCCACAGGCGGGCTGCTTCTAGCCACTAACTGCGGTCGAGAACAGGCTAGAATCACCTGCAGACAGCACAAAATTTTATCGGTCGTAAATAATAAAATATAGAGTCTAAGATCTAAATCCC
>JBOFTL010000995.1:0-12934 GCA_051652045.1 Microcoleus sp.
CAGCCAATTTTCTTGTGGAGATTTAACATTTTGCACGAATGATTTCAAGATCCGGGCGATCGAACTCACTGAATCTCGATTGGAAAAATCCGCTTTGTTTTCCTCTGTTGGCGATCCAATGGGTTGTTGAGATTCATTGATGCTGTAATGATTTAAACCATTCAATTCAATGAAGGTTTTTGCTGGTGCTGGTATTTTTTGAAATGCCGATCGCGAAAGTTGTTGAGGAACCACTGAATCCTTTTGCCCAGACAGCATCAAAATAGGAGGCAACGGGCTAATATAGCTAGTATTAGATGGTGCACCCGATCCGTAAGTAACGATCGCCCTTAGCTTAGTGAATAGTTCGGGCGAATTAACGGCTAACGCACCGAAAGCAGCCATGCCACCAGCAGAATGTCCTAACAATATAACTCCTCTTTGGAGAGCGCGATCGAGTGCTGGAGAACTCGCATATTTTAGGGCTGCGATCGCTTTTTCCGCCGAACAGTTTTCCGGACAAAGGTAATCTCTGCCCGCTGGGTAGCAGTTCGGAACAATTACCCAGAATTGATGCTGATTCAATTCAGTTGCGATCGCAGCATACTCCGATTTATCAATTTCAACTCCCTGCAAGATTAAGATAACTGACGAAGAGTCATCCTCTTCACAGAGTGGTTGAGGTGGATATATATCCACAGGCATAGAAGAATCAAAACTAGAAGTTACAGATCCGAACATATTTTGCCTTTACTAATCTGATGCTGCGCCATGTATCAATAGATATTCCGCAGATGTTTTATCCTAAAGCAAACTCTGTATACTTTCGCACATAAGGTGCATGATATGCCAGCACGATGTCTTGCTTCGGCACTCCTTTTGCTACTAACCAATCAGCAATTGCGTCTTCTGTTCCATCATGTTGCACCCAAATCTTGCCATCTATAATATCAACATGAAGTATGCAGCCGTAGATACGAGTGCTGCTGTTTTTCCAACCCAAATGTACGAGTTGATAGCGATCGGCTTCGCGATCGAAAATTGTTTGGCTTTTAACCGGATCGTTTGGAGAGCGTAACTTAGCTCTTTCTGACAGTGACTCCTGAATTAATTGACGGTACAAACTTAATTTATCCATTGAGTAACCTCCTGCTTTTCTATGTCATAGACTAATAGCGGAATTTGGTTGCGACGAATTACTGTTTGAATAAAAGTATTCTTGAAAAATCTCTTGTAAATATCTAAGGGAACTGCTAAATATAATAACCTGTTTGCATCCTCTTCTTCCAACGCAATGCGATAGTTAATAAATTGTCCGATTGCAGTATGAAACTCAGACATTGCTGATGGTCCCAGGAAAGTTTTAATTTCAACTGCAATTTTATCATCATCTTTTGTTGCTGCAATTAACCTTTCTGCGCCTAAATCGATATAAAAATCGACAAACCCTAAATCGATATGATACGGATCGTGGGTAATTGTCCACCCTTCTTGTTCGAGGGCAGTTCTCACAATCTCATGAAACGCATCTTTTGCAGGCATTGCAGGTAATTTACGCTAAGTTTGAAAGTGTTTGGCTATATTTTACCAAATAATTGAGTCTCAAGCCTAATCAATTTTAACTCAAATTTATACAATCGCCGATCGCCAGCGCATTCATTCTATTATTTTAGTTGCTGCAAAATCAGAAATTCTTTAACTGTTCGATCGAATGCTTCCGGTTCGACCAAAAAAGCCCAGTGATTGCCGGGAACTTCTCGAATTTCAAGGTTTTTTAAATAGGTTTTATAAGGCTTGAGTTGCCATGCAGTTCTATTCAGTCCTGTTTCGGGTTTAACAAACAAAGTTGGAATCTCAATTTCTTGAGTTAATCCCGCAACTTTCATCACTTCGGCAAAAATTGCATTGCGAGCCGATATAGTGAATTTACTGCTCCAAGTTCGATCGCTCTTTTGTTCGATATTTTCCTGGAAAACTTGCTGTTGTAATTGCGTCCAACCCCGATATTGTTTGAGTTGGCGCGCCACTGCTTCGGCTCCTGCATAACTGGCAAAAGATTGCATAGTTTTCAGAAACGGCAAAACACGATATAAAATCGGAAATGTCACCTCAAATATGCTAGGAATTTTGTCAATAAAAAACGGATCGACAAGCGTTAAACTGCGAAATCGATCGGGCTGTTGCGTTGCCCAAATTGTGAGGATTTTTGCACTCCAGGAATGCGCTAAAAAATGCGCTGAACTCCAACCCAAAGCAGCCATTAACCCTTCTAAGTCGGCAATAAAGTCAGAAAAAAGATAGCCTGTTTCTGGCTTACTGCTATTGCCGTGACCTCGCAAATCGGGAGCGATGATATGATGGCTGTCCGCGAGAGTTTCCGCCAAACTAGACCAAACTAAACTGCAGTCAGCTAAACCGTGCAAAACAATTAATGGTTCTTTTCCCTGATTCCATTCTAAATAAGACAACTGGATATCTGATAGATTTAGAGTTTGACGCATGGGTTGCTTTCGATCGATTAAATGTTGGCTTTGCTAATAGGTTTTTAAGAAAAATCGCATAATATATTGACAATTCATGCTGCATAGCAGTTTAAATTTGTAGATTTATCTGACCTACTACAAGTAGGACTTACGCACAGACTTTATATGTAGGGCGCGCACTGCGCACCTTACGGCCATAAATAGTGTTTTTAACCATTTGTTGCGTAACTCCTAACAAGATTACGATTTGCGCGATCGCTGTGGAATTACATCAGCAGGTACACCATATTTGGCCGCTGCTTCTGCCATTGTCAGTGAAAGTATAGCACTATCTCCAAGTTCGATCTTTTTAGAAGATTTTGTTATTTGGTTAGCATTGATAACTTTCATGATTTCCTGCCCTACAGCTTTGCCTAACAAGGGTGGAACGGAGTTACCAATTTGTCGAAATCCGTGCCATTTAGTAACATGAAATCTGAACCAGTCAGGATAGGAATGCAAACGTGCTGCCTCCCTTACAGTAATACATCTTGGCTTAATAGGATGGATGGGACGAGGGGAAGTATGGCCGCCATGATTGCTAGCAGTGCCAGCACGTAGAGTGTTACAAACTCCCGATGGATTGAGTCTATAAAATCGACTGATCGGTTCTGTTTTTCCCGGTTTTGTGTTTTCAAATCTTTCGATCGACTGCAAGCTATGTTTGGTTAGCAAACTAGAGGTTATTAGCTTTCGATCGTACTGACGCAAATCAGAATAGTCTTCATCGATTGCTAACAAACCGCTTAGCTGTTTGCCGTAATTACTGGGTTTACCGAATGTTGCGATCGTCCAATCTTGATTTTTAAGCTCTGGATAGTCTTCCACTGTCGGTAAATCTTGAAGCGCATCCCAAACCGTTGGACTATATGGTAGTTGCGAGTATTGTTTGACATTTTTTTGAGTCAAACCTGCGGGTTTTGTGATAAATAAAGGATACTCAGGCAGTGGTAAATCTTGACGCGCCCCGATCAAAAACAATCGTTCTCTATTTTGAGGAACTCCGTAATAAGCAGCATTTAAGACTTGATAAGGTTGAACTATTTTGTACCCGCTATATTCAATTTTACTAATGATTTCTGAAATGAATTTTTGATGTTTACCCATTGCCATGCCTTTAACATTTTCCATAACAAAATACTTGGGTCTTAATTCAAATATAATGCGCAAAAAATGAAAAACTAACGAATTTCGCGGATCGTCAATAACCCGCTTGCCAATTAAGGAAAAACCTTGGCAGGGAGGTCCGCCAAAAATAACATCGATTTCTTTAAATTCAATAGCCGAAAGAATATCTTCTTTGGTAACTTCTGTAACACTTTTACAGAGGACTTTGCAATTCGGAAAGTTATACTCGTGGGTCGCACAGTGAATCGGATCGATTTCCACGGCAGCTAATACATCAAAACCGGCTTGCTCGAAACCTAAACTCAAGCCGCCGGCTCCTGCAAATAAATCGACACCAATTGGTTTCACAGATGTTTTTCCTTATTTTTGTTCGGCATGACTTCCGATTATATCAATAAACCTTTTTTATTATGGTAATCGATCGGCAGCCGATTGCCGATCGCAAGAATTTTGGTCAGGCCAAACTAAATAGTCCTGGACGCACTCGCAACGATCGATCGGTCGAAAGCAATTACAACGCTTGGCTCGTAATGACATAAAATCGAATTCTTTGCGTCCAAGACTGCCAAACTAAACCGCAATCCGCTAAACAGTACCAAACAATTAAAGGTTATTTTCCCAGCAAGACTTATCGCAACTGGCACTCGGTGAGGAGGACGATCTCGCCCGCGTACAGCGCCCGAAGCGGTCGATCCCTCGCGGCACGGGCTTCAAGAGGTTTCCAGTCTCCCCCTCATATTATTGACACCAATGGACAGTAGGGTGTCCCGAAAGTGGAAGTTATATAAGCATAGTTTATCTGTGTATAAGTATACTGGATAAAGAAATATGAAAATTTAATGTAATCCTTAATATAAAATTAATAAGTCTACTCGGAAGTGCTGGGTTGGAAACCAGAAACTTGCAGGCAGAACCTAAAATTTATTGACTTCTGCTGAATGCCATCAGCCTTCTGGCATTGAGATTATTCTCAGATTTTTAACTAATTCGCCGTAAGCCCCCCACTATAACGGTACTCCGTGAGCGTGGCGGGATTTAAGAGGGGGAAAGATTCCGGTCACTGGGAGAACCCATCTACTACGGCGGTAAAAGATAAGCCGCACTCCGAATACACGAAAAAGAAATATCTGCCTTGGGAAGCAGGGCGGCTGCGCGGGTTCTCCCCACGAGGAGATAAACAGGATTTTCCTGAGAGACGCTGTGTAAGACTCAGACCGGATTTGGTTCCGGGTACCTAGCAATAGGTACGCCCAACAGAGCAACGGCGAGTGAGACGCGAAGCCCCCACCCTAAACGGAACTCCGTTTTGGTGGTGGGTACTTCACATTTTTGTAACTTTTACAGGTAATGCCAATGGCCCAAATCTTACTCCAGACCGTTTGGTTTATACCTTGCTATCCGTTAATCGGCGGCGTTCTGTCGATGCTGTGGTTTCCGGCCGTCACTCGCCGCACCGGACCCAGACCGTCCGGTTACGTGAACGCAATATTAACTTTCTTCGCTTTCGCCCACGGTGTTATAGCCTTGACAGCTATTTGGAACCAACCGGCGCAGCAGCAATTGATTCCCTGGCTGAAAGTAGCGGGCTTAGACCTCACGATTCCTGTAGAAATCTCTGCTGTCACCGTTGGGGCGACGGTTTTAGTTACCGGACTGAACCTTCTGGCGCAGATTTATGCAGTCGGCTACATGGAAATGGATTGGGGCTGGGCGAGGTTCTTTGCCCTGCTGGGACTGTTTGAAGCGGGGATGTGCGGCTTGGTACTGTGCAATTCCCTGTTCTTCAGCTACATGATTTTGGAAGTTCTCACTTTGGGTACTTACCTGCTAATCGGACTCTGGTTCAATCAGTCTCTGGTGGTGACGGGAGCTCGCGATGCTTTCTTAACCAAGCGGGTGGGTGACTTATTCCTGTTGATGGGAGTGGTGGCAATTCTGACGCTGGCGGGAACTTGGAATTTTGATGAGTTGGCGGTGTGGGCTAAGACGGCAAACATCAACCCCACAGTCGCGACGCTGCTGGCTTTGGCTTTAATTGCCGGACCGATGGGCAAATGCGCCCAGTTTCCCTTGCACCTGTGGCTGGATGAGGCAATGGAAGGCCCTTTGCCGGCAACGATTTTGCGGAATACGGTGGTTGTGGAAACCGGTGCTTGGATTTTGATTAAATTGCAACCCGTAATTGCTTTGTCGCCCGTAGGGTTGAAGACAACAATTATTGTGGGTGCGGCTACGGCTGTAGGTGCTTCTTTAATTGCGATCGCCCAAATTGATATCAAGCGCACGCTTTCTTATATTGTCAGTGCTTACATGGGCTTGGTGTTTATCGCTGTCGGTACCGGACAAATCCAGACAGCTTTAACATTAGTATTTGCCTATTCTTTGGGAATGGGTTTGTTGGTGATGAGTATCGGTTCGGTAGTTTGGAACACTGTCACTCAGGATATTCGATCTCTCGGCGGTTTGTGGTCCAGGCGACCGATATCGGGAATATCGTTTCTCGCCGGCGCTGCGGGAGTGGTGGGGCTGCCACCTTTCGGCTGTTTTTGGGCTTTATCAGAAATGGTTGGCGGGCTGGCCAAAAATCACCCTTTCCTGTTAGTAATCGTGTTGTTTGTGAACGGGGTTACGGCTTTTGGTTTGGTGCGCGTTTTCGGTTTAGTTTTCGGCGGTAAACCGAAGCAAATGACCGAACGAGCCCCCGAAGTTCACTGGCCGATGATTGTGCCGATGACTGTATTAATGGGATTTACTTTGCACGTCCCCCACTTGCTTGCTGCGTGGCAACTTTTGCCTTGGGCAATCTTGAACGATCCGGCAACTATAATGTTAGGTTTGTCAACGACGATCGGTATCGGTGCCGGAGCGTTTATTTATCTCAACGAGAAGTGGGAAAAACCCGTGCGTATCGGTTCTCAAGCCGTGCAAGATTTCTTTGCCTATGACTTTTACACTGCCAAACTTTACCGCTTGACAGTAATCTTTGCCGTTGGTTTGGTTTCCCAAGTCATTTCTTGGGTCGATCGCAATATTGTTGACGGCTTCGTAAATCTTGTAGGTTTAGCAACGGTTTTCGGCGGGCAAAGCCTCAAGTACAACGTTAACGGACAAACTCAGTTTTACGCCCTGACAATTCTAGTAGGAGTTGCGCTTTTGGGACTGCTGGTAAGCTGGCCGCTGCTGGCTCGATTGTCGCTGATAGTTGGTGGATAAATAGAAATAAAGTTTAAGATTTTAGGTGACACTTTTAATCTAAAATCTTAAACACATGAACTACTGAACATAGATTTCATATCTTCTCCAACAAGGCAGCACACATGAACCAAAACGACAGAAAACTAAATCTTTCCCGGCGCAATTCCCTGAAGTTTGTCGCAGGTGCGATCGGTACAGGAATCTTGGCAGCACGAGTAGGATCTGATGCGGTAGCACCGGAACCTGCCGTCGCTCAAAATGATTTGACTCCCGACGCGGCTTTGCAAAAGTTAATGGAGGGAAACAAGCGATTTGTTGACAGAAAACGCCAAACTCCCAACCAAGATTTGCCCCGCCTCGTTGAAGTTGCTAAAGCTCAAAAACCCTTTGCTGCGATTCTCGGCTGTGCAGATTCCCGCTTTCCTTCTGAGATTATTTTCGATCAGGGATTGGGAGATTTGTTTGTCTGTCGCGTTGCGGGAAATGTGGCTACTCCTGAAGAAATTGGCAGCCTGGAATTTGGCACGCTGGTATTGGGAGCAAAAGTGCTGGTAGTAATCGGGCACAAACGCTGCGGTGCGGTAGATGCAACTATCAAAGGCGCTCAAGTTCCCGGTCAAATTGGCAGTTTGCTGGATGCAATTAAGCCTGCTGTAGAAAGCTCGAAAGACAAAGCGGGCGATCGTCTGGAAAATGCTTCAAAAGCCAATGTAATCCTGCAAGCTCAAAGGTTGAAAGCCTCTCCAGTGATCTCGAAGTTAATTGCTGAGAATAAGCTGAAAGTAGTTGGCGGATACTACGATTTAGACACGGGTGCAGTCAACATTCTGGTTGAGTCTTAAACAGTGGATAGTTGAGAGTTGATAGTTGATAATTGACAGTCGATAGCTGACTCCAACAGCAGTATGATGCCTATGTCATTAGTATGAAGTCATTACTATCCAGTCTGATATCCAATGCAAGTTGAGTGATTGGCTGTTAATAATAGTGAGTTACAAATAACTAATGAGTAATGACTGCTGTCAACTGAGATTGAAAGTTGACTACCAACTACCAACTACCAACTACCAACTACCAACTATCAACTATCAACTAATTCTTTACCCTTCACACATCACAGATTATGCTTAGTGCCTTGCTCTGGTTGCCCGCGTTGGGCGCTGCGGTAGTCGGGTTCCTACCCGGAAATATGAATGCAATGAGGCTGCGATCGGTAGCCTCTGCTTTCGCTGCTGCAGTTTTCTTATTGAATATCTGGCTGTTAGTTCAATTCGATCCGAGCAATTCTGGACTCCAATTCCAAGAATATTTGCCTTGGATTCCGCAGTTAGGTTTGAGCTACAATTTGGGCGTTGACGGCTTGTCTTTGCCGCTGCTGGTGTTAACCGGATTGCTGACACTATTGGTAATTTACGGTACCGGTGAAGGAGTGGCACGCCCCAGGCTTTACTACGCGATGATTTTGCTGATCAATGCGGGTATTGCCGGAGCTTTGATGTCTCAAAATTTGCTGCTGTTCGTACTTTTTTACGAGCTAGAATTAATTCCTTTTTACTTGTTAATTGCGATTTGGGGTGGCAAGCAGCGGGAATACGCTGCAATGAAGTTTCTGATTTATACAGCAATTTCGGGACTTTTAGTATTAGCAGGATTTTTGGGCGTAGCTTGGCTGAGTGGTTCTTTAAACTTCGATTACAGCGCGATTACTACTCAAGAATTATCCTTAAAAACGCAATTGATTCTGTTAACACTCGTGCTAGTTGGTTTGGGAATTAAAGTTCCTTTAGTGCCGCTGCATACTTGGCTACCGGATGCTTACGTTGAAGCTTCACCGGCAACAGCGATTTTGCTGGGAGGTATTTTGGCGAAATTGGGAACTTACGGCTTAGTGCGATTTGGCTTGCAGTTGTTTCCAGAAACTTGGACGCTGGTAGCTCCGGGTTTGGCGATTGTCGGTACTGTAAGTGTAATGTACGGGGCTTTGAGCGCGATCGCCCAAAAAGATATCAAACGAATGGTAGCCTACAGTTCGATCGGGCATATGGGCTACATTCTAGTTGCTTGTGCGGCCGGTACGAAACTTGCCTTAATCGGTGCTGTCGGACAAATGGTAAGCCACGGTTTGATTTTGGCTTTGCTGTTTTATTTGGTGGGAATTATCGAAACCAAAGTCGGCACCCGAGATTTGGACGTACTCAACGGCTTGATGAACCCGCTGCGGGGTTTGCCTACAGCTAGTTCGCTGTTAGTTTTGGGCGGTATGGCAAGTGCCGGCATTCCAGGTTTGGTTGGTTTTGTCGCAGAATTTTTAGTATTTCAAGGCAGTTTTTCGGTGTTTCCCATTCCGACTTTAGTCTGCATTTTGGCTTCCGGTTTGACAGCGGTTTACTTTGTAATTCTGCTCAACAGAACTTGTTTTGGTAAGTTGGATAATGCCACCGCTTACTATCCGGCAGTTAAATTTGCGGAAAATGTGCCTGCTTTCGTGTTGGCGGGACTGATTTTCTTTTTAGGAGTGCAGCCGGCGTGGTTGTTAAAGTGGAGTGAAGCTACTACAAATGCGCTAGTTGCTACTCTACCTGCTGACAGAAATGCCCGAGTTGCGATTGTCGATGTGCCTGAAATATCGCGGGCGATCGATCCTAGCAGCCCTTCAGAAATTACGCATTAAATAGTTGAGAGTTGATAGTTGACAGTTGAGAGTTGATAGCAAACAATTGTCAATTGTCAATTGTCAATCGATCGACAGTTGTAGGGTGCGTCGCCACCAACAATCCCAAATCTCAATCGACCATCTTACAGAATCCGCACCCGAAAGTAGAAAGTTGATAGTTGACAAAGGGAAAACCCCGCCGATGATGAAATCAATTCCGATGATTCTTGTTGCCCTTCGCGCCGCGATCGCCCCATTCTTGTTATGGGATGCGATTGATGGCGCGATCGGCATTTGGTTTATCATCGGTTATTCGATCGGGTTTTTCTCAGATATTTTTGACGGCGTAATTGCCAGACGCATCGGTGCCAGCAACGCACAATTGCGTCAAGCAGATAGTTGGGCTGATGTCTGCTTTTATCTCTGCGTATTTGCCAGTGCGTGGTTGGTACATAGAGATGCAGTAATGGCTTTTAAATTACCGCTACTGGCTGTGGTTTTTATACAATTAGCATGGTGGATTGTTAATTTGGTAAAATACAGCAAGCCAGCAAGCTACCACACCTACTCGGCTAAATTTTGGGGTGTAACTCTGTTCGTTGCTACTATTGCTCTTTTCGGCTTTAACTATGCTGGAATTACCCTTTGGGTAGCTATTATTTCTGGCATCATTCATACTGTAGAAGAGATTGCAATGACACTTGTTTTGCCAGAGTGGCAGCATGATGTTTTGAGTATTTTTCATGCTTTGCAGTTGCGTCGCGAATTGAATTCTTCTATCCAGAAAGACATTCTCCTCGGGCTGGGAATTGAAAAAGATAAGTAGTAAGGGTAAGGTGCGCCCCCGCACCCTTTGCCGCTGAATTGGGAAATTTCTAAATATTGAAATTCATTCAACCAAAGGAACGAAAAATGGTACAAACTCCTACAAAATCAGCTACTAAACTGCCTCCTTCCAAACATGAATTTGCTGAAGTAATTCACAGACTTGAAGCTGGCGGGGCGATGATTCCAGATACGCCGGAAAATCTGATGCAAATCATCGCTATTTGGAAAGCCTACGCGGTGCCGATGGATTTCTATTGGCGCGATTTGCTTTACATCGCCGAACGAGTATTTTTAAACCCGCTGCCTTTCTTTAAATACTTTTTACCCCAGGAGTATTTAGACTTGCAAAATCACTATTCAGGTGACAATGCAGACTTGCGGGTGTGGCGGGGAACCGGCAGTGCTCACCCCGAACTTTTGGAGTTCATGGAGAAGGGAGAAACAGGTAAATTGCCTCGGTTGTTGCACCATTGGTGGCACGATCGCATTAACATGGAATTTGCCGAAGAGTGCATGAGATCTATGTTGTGGCACAGGGGAATGTATGTCCCTGTCAATCAATTTGACCCTTATCTCGACAGCGACGAATACAAAGCTAATGCCGATCGAGCTATTAAAGCATACTTCAAAAAAGATCCGTTCATGCTGGCTTTGCACAAAGCATTCCCGGATTTGTTTTTAGAACAGTGCCGCCAGATGTCATATTACAGCAATCTCGGCTTGTTTTGGGAAGTAATGGCTCCGGTGTTTTTTGAAGTTTCCGACTTGTACGATGAAGGGAAAGTAAAAACAGTTCCCGACGCGATGAATTTCCTCGTTAACGGCATATTTGCGATCGCGGGTCGTCCGATTTACCACCACGTTCAAATTGACGGCGAAACCTACGAAATCATTCCGAAATCCAAAGGATTCACCTGGCTGTACGAAGCGGCATTGCCCTACGTTGAAGCAGTATTTTACCGCACTTCGCCGTTCCGGGGAACTAAGTCTTACAACGCGCAAGCCAAAGAAGTTCCTGACGATCAAAAAGACTTCCATTACGGAGTTTTATATGCTGACAAATTCCCTGTAGGGACAGCAGGAATTCCACCGACATTGCTAGCACAAGATATGCTGCATTTCTTGCCGCCTTACCTAATGAATTATTACAAGCAGCGGTGTCGCGGCGAAGATGATGTTCTCAATCAAATTGGGGTGACTTTTCAGCGATCGATGTATTGCGTTACTTCGGCGGTAATTCAGGCATTGCGAACTGCTCTTTTGTATCCTTTAGACGATCCGAATCCGAAACATTTGAAGGCAAATCGAGCTTTTTTTGAATCTCAGATCGATCGTTTCTGTCGCCCGGAATACGGGATGAAATATGCTGCTCGTTTGAGAAACATTCAGACTCCAGATTACAGGTAAAAGATGTTTTTTTGCTAGCGGGCTAGTTCCTCAGTCCGCCAATCCGACAGTCCGCCAGGGGTTTCAACCCCTGGCTTATAGCGGAAGAAAGATGCGCACACCGAACAAAGTCCGCCTGCGCGGACTCAGAAAATTATAGGAGTCCTAGACCCGGATTTGATATAACTCCTAGTTTGAAATATCTACTACTTGTTAGATGGCTATCGCTGATACATGAATGACTTTATAAAGATGGAATTCATTACGGGCTAAAGCTTCCCAGTAAGGTTTTTCTGGATTGAAACCAGGCTGTTTGAGAATTGCTTCAAATGCTTCTTTGCTCTCCCATTGACCGTAATTAAACATCCGAGTTCCGTCCAAACTGCGATGAAATGTTGCGGAAATCAGTCCCGGTGAATTGTTGATTGCCCGATCGAGTTCTGCCGTAGTTCTTTTCACCATTTCCGGTTGATTTGATGGTATCATCCGAAACTCAGCAAGATGTGTAATGCGATCGCCCTTAACAATCTCTACTTCTGATGATAATGCTCTGCTAGCAGAAACTTCTAGCTGAAGAGAATCAGGTGGAAAAAACTCATTCAATACGATCGGACGTGCTAAACTGCGGTGGTCAAATTTAGGTTGCCACTGACTGTAAGTGAAGACGCGCACTCCATCTAAACTTTGATGCACGCTAGCAGATAAAAAATCAGGGTTGGACTTCCAGGATTTGATTTGCTCTTGCACGATCGCCTCCACTAAACCTGCCTGATGTCTTTCTGCAACTGTATATAAGTCTAATCCGATACTTGCTTTGTTGGTGCGATCGATTTGAACCATAAATATTCCCCAACACTTGTGAGTTGATTGAGATTAGGACTTACGCACAACTGACCTATGTAGACCTATGTAGGGTGCGCACTGCGCACCTTACTGCTATAAGTAGCGCATCAAACCTCTTTTTGCATAAGTCATCTAAATGCTTTAATACTAAACACTAATCGATAAATTGACAACTACCGCGCCCAAGATTTCTAATTTGTTGCCTGTAATACCTAAGAGCCGATCGTACCCCGATCTAAATTTTACAGCGGACAATTAGCAACAAACAGCCAAAACCCCGATCGGATTTTTGCGAGACTATCAAATATCAACTATTAAGTAGTCCGCAAACGTTCAATATCCCTAATTGGTGGCGCACCAAACATCCGGGAATATTCGCGGCTGAATTGTGAGGGACTTT
>JBOFTL010000996.1:0-6088 GCA_051652045.1 Microcoleus sp.
AGTACAGTTTGATAGGTTGCTCGGATGCGATCGCTAATTTCCGCTGCTGTAAACTGATAAACTGGATCGCAAGAAATTACTTTGTTACCTTGCTGAGTCATTTCAACATTGAAGCTAGCCGGACCGCCGGCGCAATCAAGAATTGTTAGCTTGAGGTCACTTGATGTCAAGCTAAACATTCTGATGTATTCATCCAAACAGCGCCCCCAGGGAACTACTCGATCGAGCTTAAATGACATTTGTTTTTACCTCCAAATTAAATGGAACCTTGCAATTTACTTGCTCAATCCATTGATTGCATAACTGTTTGCTATAAATTCAATATAGGCGATCGCCTTTAAGCTGTCGTCTATAGCAAGTTGAAATTTTTACAGTACAAATTGATAGAGCACCCATGCGATCGCGAAGTAGAAGGTTGTTTATAACTTAAGTTAGGTTGCTTCACGTTATTGGTGAAGGCATTACTTAAAGACTGTCGATCGAGTTTTCGAGGTTTGGTTCAATATCAATCTGCGGATCGATCGCATTGTGTTTTCGCAAAGCGTGAAGTTTGCCCCATTCATAAATTGCTTGCAGCATGGGGCAAAGGGTTCGGCTGTACTCCGTAAAACTGTACTCCACTTTGGGTGGAACGCTCGGATAAACCGTCCTTTGAACCAAGCCGTCTCGTTCCAACTCGCGTAATTGTTGGATCAACATCTTTTCAGTGATTTGTGGCATGAGCCTCCGTAAATCGCTGTATCGTCTTGTTTCGTTGACTAGATGCGCCAAGATTAGGAGCTTCCATTTGCCCCCGATTGCTAAAAGCGTTGATTCTACTGCCTGCGTAAATTCGATTTGGTCTGTCATTTCTAGCTCTCTACTTACTTTCAGGTAAGTACTTCCAAAATAGCAAGTAACTGCATAAAGTGGAAGCATAGCATTTGAAAATCGAACGAGGACAACCGATGGCATCTAATACAGGACTGGCGAAAGTCATTATTATTGGTGGTGGATATAGTGGCACTGCTGTTGCCAAGCTGCTCGATCGAGACTTTGATGTCACCTTAGTTGAGAAGCAAGCCACCTTTTTCCACAATGTCGGTGCGCTTCGTGCTGCCGTCGATCCAAGCTGGTTAGAAAAGATTTTCATCCCTTACGATGGCTTGTTGAAGCGCGGCACTGTCCGACACAATCTTGTCACCGAAGTGACTCCTGAGCAGGTTTATCTTGATAATGGGGAGACTCTGGCATTTGACTATTTAGTTTTGGCGACAGGCTGCAGCTATCCATTCCCTGCCAAAATGTCAGCGAATGATGTCAAAGGTGCAAAACAAAATATATTACGCCTGAGCGAACAAATATGCGCTGCTCAACGAATTTTAATTGTTGGAGGTGGTCCAGTTGGGGTTGAGTTTGCGGGAGAAATTATTAGCAAATATCCCCAAAAAACAATTACCTTAGTTCACACGGGCAAGATGCTGATTGGCAAGCCATTTAACCCTAGATTAGGGCAGAAACTGCTCGATAGTCTACAGGAAATAGGAGTGAAGGTTGTTCTTGAGGAGCGAGTCTTGCTGGATAATCTAAAGCCAGAAGATTTGACTCAGACTCAAACCTACCTGACCGATAAGGGAACCGCGATCGCCGCAGATCTGCTATTGGTTTGCTATGGCGCAGGAGTGAATAACAAGTATCTACTGGCTCACTTTGCCCAACAATTGGATCGTCAAGGCAGAATTAAAGTCACGCCCCAAATGCAAGTTGAAGGCTACAGCAATATTTTTGCTGTAGGCGATCTAACGAATGTTGACGAACCTAAAATGGCGTTGTTAAGTGGAGCGCACGGATCGATCGTTGCTGCGAATATCAAAACTTTACAGTTGGGGAAGACGGAACAGCAAAAAACACTCAAAGTCTATCAGCCTTCTACAAACCCGTTGATGATTGTGCCTTTAGGTGAGAATAATGGGGCGGGGCAGTTCCCGCTTACGAAAAAAGGAATTGTTGTGGGAGCATTTCTGGCAAAACAAATTAAGGGTAAAACTTTGTTGGCAGATATGTATTGGAAAAAGATGGGTCTACAGATGCCAAAGTAAAGCAGAATGCCGCAAACGCAACCTAAATATTGCGCCCAAGTTGTGCTGATTAAGTTATCGGTGGGGATGCAGCTACAAATCTATCGGTGAGAGTTAAGCTTAGAGAAGATGTGCAAAACGATTTAGAAAAATGACTCAAGCTGACATTTACGATCGCATTGCAAAATCCGCCCTTGAGCAGTATGGTCTGGATCGAGGACAATGCTGCTTCTTAGGTCACAGTGGAAATGTAACTTTTCGCGTAGAAACACAACAGGGAAAATTTTTGCTTCGGATTCACCAAGCGATCTCTAGCTCCCATGATGATGTTTGGCAAAAGCCGGAAGTGATTGAGTCGGAACTTCTATGGCTTGCTGCCTTGCACCATGACACAAAGCTGGTTGTGCAAAAACCAATCATCAATCTACAAGACAGGTGGGTTACTCCAGTAAATAATCCACAAGAGCATGAGGGAGTTTCAGACACGGTGAAAGAGGTCGCGAAAGAACATATTCCTTTGTATCTTCAAGGTGAATCATTCTTATTTGATAAGTATTAAATCGTTGCAGGAGATCGTAGCACAACAACGCCCATGCACCCGACCGTATGGAGGTTAGTTGAGTACGAGAAGCTACTAGCGGCGGGTGATGGGCAACGTTAGACAAAATTAAGATTGAACTTCTTTTGCTGGAATGTAATTGTAACAGTCTCTAACTGGCGATCTGCGTTCGCGTAGCGTCGGCTCTGCCGAATCATCAGCAAAGATCTCAAATGGGTTCTACAAACTAACAATGCCGCGTTTAACCGCAACAATCACAGCTTGGGTGCGATCGCTGACATCTAACTTATTTAAAATCCGATTGACATGAGATTTAACCGTGCCTTCACCGATATTCAAAGCTGCCGCAATCTCGGCATTGCTCATCCCCTGTGCCAGCGAGCGGAGTACCTCTAGTTCTCTTTCACTCAGTTCTGGATTGCTGAGACGCTGTACCAATTTTGCTCCCACATCAGGCGGAATATACTTTTGACCTCGATGAACGGTACGAATAGCATTCAAAAGCTCATTAGGTTCAGTGTCTTTCAACAGGTATCCTTTTGCGCCTGCCTGTAATCCCCGATAAATATCTTCGTCACTATCATACGTGGTTAGTACAATAATCCGAGCAGATTTATCGATCGCACAAATTGCACCGATCGCAGCAACTCCTTCTACTTCAGGCATTCGCAAATCCATTAAAGTTACGTCCGGTTGGTGTTCCTTAAATAGCGCGATCGCCTGTTCCCCGTTCTCCGCTTGTGCAATTACCTTCATATCTGGATCGCGGTTAATAATGGTGGCTAATCCTTGCCGAAAAATAGCACGATCGTCTGCAATTAAAACTCGAATAGTCATGACTTGGCTCATCGTGCTGCCTCCCGATCGACTGTGACAATAATCTCTGTGCCTTGTCCGGGTTGACTCCCAATCGTGAGTTGTGCGCCGATACGCTCTGGATCGTAGAGTCCTTGATTTGAAGCGGTTAATGCTAAGCGCAGTCGTTCTTCACTCATTTGTAGAGCGACTTCTGCCTGTTTGCGATCGCTAATATCGGCAAGCACCCCTTCAATGTAGTCATCGTCTGCATTCAAGTAAGAAGAGAAAAGTCCCCAAAACACTGTCCCATCTCGTTTTCGCAGTTGTGCTTCATAGCTTCGCAGTTCCCCATCCCGCTTCAGCAACTCAAGGGAGTGTTGGCGATCGCTGGGATTTACAAAATAGCCGATGCTGTGTTCCAGCCCGATAATCTCCTCTGGTGAATCAAACCCCAACAGATTGGCAAGGCGTTGATTGGCATTGACAATTAATTCATCCGAGAAGCGGACTCGGAAGATGCCGACCTGCGAGTTTTCAAAGATAGCTCGGAACTTGGCTTCACTGCGTTGCAATGCCTCTTCTGCTTCTTTACGCTGGTGATGTCATGTCCAACCGATAAAATTTCAACGAACTCTCCTTGTTCATTGAAGATAGCTTGATTCGACCAAGCAACCCAAACTCGCCGACCGTCTCGACACAGGTTTTCCCCATCGGTTTGCGGGTACGATTGAGGATTGCGAAGTAAATCGTAGATATAGGATCTTATATCTCGTCCAGAAAGTTCGACTTCTGGAATGATGGTTTCAAACAGGGTTCGCCCTACAATTTCATGTTCTTCATAGCCCAGGAGTTTAACTCCATAATCGTTGATGTATCGAATTCGCCCCTGCGGATCGTAGCGAATGATAACTGAATTCGCGGTTTGTAGCAGGTTGCGATAATTTGCTTCGCTTTGTCTCAATGCGGCTTCGGTTTGTTGGCGTTCAGCGATCTCCTGCTGTAAAGCTTGAGTTTGCTCTTCTACTTTCCTTTCCAGTATTTCGGTGTAGTTTGCTAACTGTTCATATAACCGAGCATTTTCTAGTGAAATTGCTGCCTGAGCGATCGACAGTTTGAGGATTTGCAAGCGATCGCTGGTAAACACTCCAGTATTGAGATTGTTCTCTAGATAAAGTATGCCAATCAACTGACTTTGCTTGAGAATTGGCAGACAAAGGAGCGATCTCGTTTGTTGGTGTTGAATGTAAGAATCAGTTGAAAAAGACAATTCGCTGACTGCATCATCAAACACCAAAGTTTCTTGAGTGCGTTCTACTGCGTGAATGACGGAGACAGGAATCGTTTCACAGTCAGCAACAGTAAGCTTTTCTAGGTTACACTGCCTACTTCCGCTGCA
Organism: Microcoleus sp.; assembly: GCA_051652045.1. GTDB lineage: Bacteria > Cyanobacteriota > Cyanobacteriia > Cyanobacteriales > Microcoleaceae > Microcoleus. The sequence continues at coordinate 4,811 of JBOFTL010000996.1, forward strand.
TTGAGCGACCACAGTAAGTCGATCGTCTTCCAGGAGAACCAGACCGCCTGTTTCGGCTCCTGCATTTTCGATCGCCACCTGCATCAACGTGGCAATTAATCGATCGAGATCGATCGTTCCAGGCAGGGTAATCATTGAACTCTCCCCGATAAAGGACTGTCAGCCGTGTCATCAAAAGCAACAACACCAATATTAATTCGTTCGTCAGTGATGGGATTGGGGACGTATTGAACGATACTATATCTGCTTGCCATTGCTTTTGCCTCCCTCTATAGAACACATTTGATATCTTTTAACGAGCGCCCTGTGCGGTCGATCGAGCCAGAGGCGGGATCTTGGACTGCAGGAAGGGTGGCTGGCGTAGGCAAACCGTAGGCAAAATCTGGGAAACTACGCCTAAAAGCCTGTATACTACCCCGCCATCAGATAGGGCAAAGGGCGAAAGCTAAGCCCTCAAAGGGCTACAGGAGTTGAGTTTAAGAAAGCCGATGATGAGATTTGAACTCACGACCGCTCGATTACGAATCGAGTGCTCTACCACTGAGCTACATCGGCACAGACAACTGTTTATTATAGCACAACAGAACAAAAAACAAAAATAACTGTGACTCTTGCACGTCAACTTTCCACCCCAACAAAAGTAGTCCGCCGAATATACAGCCATTTTTTAAGTAAGTGAGGTACATAAAGATTGTAAGTAGGGACACGGCAGTGCCGTGTCCTTGAGGGGATTATCCGATCGGCAGGTGTATTTCATAAGCCTGCAATCTGCTGTATAATGCGGGGCACGATCGTACACTTGTTATCCCTCGGATTGGGACTGATACTTTTCTGAAACAGTTGATTTGGAAGGCTAGTGCCTGGGAAGTGCAAATAATTGAGCGTGGTTAAAATCCAGACAGGGCAACAATCCGGCTTTTTGATGTACCCAGCACGTCGGCATTAAGATTAAACAGCCAATTCTGCATCAGGTCCGCCACCTCGGGCGCCGGAATAAACTAAACCCCGCTGCATATCTAGAGTTAGCATAGTTCCATCCCGAATCACCCGCATCGCATTTTTCACGCCCACCATCACTGGTATGCCCAAACGCAAGCCAATAATCGCGGCGTGAGAAGTCAAGCTGTCTTCTTCCGTCACCACTCCCCCTGCTTTCCGAATCATGTCCACAAAATCAGCACTGGTGTTTTCGACTACCAAGATTTCTCCCGATCGAAAATTGCCCACATCAGCAGCAGAACGAGCAACCCTAGCCAAACCGCTGACGGAACCCAAACC
>JBOFTL010000997.1:0-5516 GCA_051652045.1 Microcoleus sp.
AGTGAGTTGCGTGCAGAAAAGAAAGCGAAAATACTGAGAAGTTCACTGTTTTGTAGGTATTTCGGAACGGAGTTCAAACCGATGATGGATCTCGATTGTTTCGCTTACGGTGCGGGCCACGCAGGTGAAGGGGTCTGTCTGTTAGTCCGCATGGGACCGCACCGGATTTTACTAGACTGCGGTATCGAAGACATTACACCCCTAAAAACAGGGCTCGATCGACCCTTGCCAGCAGATTTAGCCCTGTGTACCCACGCACATTCCGATCACGCCAAAGGTTTGCTAGCACTCCACCAATCTTTTGGGCAGTTGCCAATTTACGCCAGCGAAGTCACGACGCAACTGCTACCCCTCAACTGGCCGGAACTTGCCCGAAAGCCTGAGTCGCGATTCTGTCAGGCCCTACCTTGGCTATCTGCAGTCGAACTGCGCCGGGGACTGAGCGTGCAGTTGTTCCCGTCAGGGCATTTACCTGGGGCCGCAGCCGTACTGCTGACCTACGCAGCGCCCCACCGCACCTACACCCTGGTGTATACGGGGGATTTTTTCTTGTCCAATTCTCGGTTGGTGGAAGGCTTGCCCCTGGGAGAACTGAGGGGACTCAAGCCAGATGTGCTGATTGTCGAGGGCAGTTACGGCACCGCCCGCCACCCCCACCGCCGCCAACTCGAAAACCAGTTAGCGGAACGCATCCACCGGGCGATTGCCGACGGGTACTCGGTACTGTTGCCCGTGCCGGCCCTGGGTTTGGGTCAAGAATTGCTGATGCTGCTGCGCAGCCACCACTATTTCACGGGTCGCGATTTGGATATCTGGGTAGATGGCACCGTTGCTGACGGGTGCGACGCTTATCTGGAATTGCTGCCCCAATTTCCGACATCGGTGCAAAATTTTGCCCAGCACCAGCCCCTGTTTTGGGACGACAGGATCAGACCCCGCTTGCGCCGCTTGCTGCCGGAACAGCGCCCATTCTTGGGCAAAACTCCGTGCATCGCGATCGTTGACAGAAATGCCGATTTTAGCTTGTATGGGGGCGATCGAACTAATTCTTGGATTTTGCTAGTCCATCAAAAACCGGGATATCCCGCCTGGGAATGGCAGGGTAACAAATCCGCAGCCGGAATCGGCAGCAGCGAAACTTATTTGCTCGCCGAACACTGCGACGGTCCGGGAACTACACAGCTAATTCACAATTTGCGCCCCCAACACGTGATTTTGATCCACGGGGCGCCTGCGTATTTAGCTGACCTCGCTAACTTGGACGAACTGCGAAACCGCTACCAGTTGCACACTCCGGCACCGGGAACTCTGGTAGAACTGCCTTTGGGCGAAACCTTCATCCAACCCGCAATCCCGGAAACCAATTATGAGGGGGAACTCAGCGAGTTGGGGACGGAAATAGCAATTAGCTTGCCCGATAGAATTACTGCAGATCCTCGCTGGGCGAATTTTGCAGATACGGGTTTAGTAGAAGCGCGGTGGCAGGGGGAGGAATTGGTACTGCGGGGACTCAACCAGCGGGAACTGCTTTCTCAAGGGGGCGCGCGACTGCGGGCGACTCACCTCGAATGTTGCGGCAACTGCCAACATTACCGCGGCCAGCGGTGTTGGAACCAGTTAAGCGCTTTGTACGGATTTAAAGTTACGCCTGACGGCTACTGTCCGGTTTTTGAAGCGGTGTCTGAGTTTTATCTTGATGAGGATTAACTTTGAACAAAATGGTTTGTAGTGAGGACTTCAGTCCTCAAAAAGAAGGACGCTCGCGTCCTTACCCGGACATAATCTAATCGTATTCCTTAGCGTAGCTAAAAATCAATTTCGTATCTTCCCTTCAACAAGTAAGCTGCCATTTGTCCTTTGCCTTTAATGCTGATTAAACCGCGTTTTTCAAACTCGTACTTGTCTTCTATGAGTTGATAAGTTGCTTCCGAAAGCTGGATGCCGTCGGGGATGCCGTGAGATTCCATGCGGGAAGCGGTATTTACTGTATCGCCCCACAAATCGTAAATAAACTTTTTCGTGCCGATAATCCCGGCCACGACTGGCCCGGAGTGTATGCCGATGCGAATGCTGAGGCTGACGCCTACATCTTCTCTGTATTTGGCGATTACTTCCTGCATATCTAGGGCCATTTCCGCGATCGAATCTGCGTGATCGGCTCGCGGAAATGGCAGTCCCGCTACTACCATGTAAGAGTCGCCAATGGTCTTAATTTTTTCTAAACCGTGTCTTTCTGCTAGGTAATCGAACTTGGAAAATATATCGTTGAGCAAATGCACTAATTCTTTTGGCATGATGGATGCCGACAACTGAGTAAAGCCCACTATATCGGCGAACATCACGCTGACTGCGGAGAATTCGTCGGCGATGATGCCTTGTTCTTTTTTTAATTTTTCTGCGATCGCTTCTGGCAGGATATTTAACAGCAATTCTTGGGATTTTTTTTGCTCTATTTCTAATTTTACTAGATAATCCTGCATGGTTTTATAAGCTAAATTCCTTTCTTGCAGGTTCATGTAAGCTTTGGAATGATAGCGAATTCTCGCTATCAACTCGATTCGATCGGGCAATTTTACTAAATAATCATTCGCGCCCAAAGAAAATGCTTGAGCTTTGAGTTCCACTTCTTCTTTGCTCGAAAGCACGATCGTGGGAATATCTCGCGTTAAGGAATTCGCTCGAAAAAACCGCAATAATTGCAAGCCATCTATTTCTGGCATCACTAGATCTTGCAGGATTACTGTTGGCTTAATTTCCAAGGCTTTATCGATCGCTCTGGCCGGATCGCTGCAATAGTGAAATACCATATCTTTTTCACTGGCAAGCATTCGGCGTACCGCTTCGCCGATCATTTCCTGATCGTCTACCAGTAGGACTGTCACAGTGGATGGTGTCAAGCTGGATGGTTTTTCGCTTTCTGAATTTAAGGTTAAATTTAAGTTAATCGAGTGGCAATTGCTGTCAAAATTAAGGTTGTTGGCACTGTCGTTGTTTTTAGCTGTCAGTAAGTTTTTGGCGCTCCTGTCTTTCCCTTTAGGCTTCAATTGTACCAGGTTGCTGCTAAATTCCTGATTTTCCCGTCGATCTGTCAGAGGACTGCAATCTAATTCAATGGCCTGAGATTGGGTGAGATTCATAACTTAATCCGGCAACAGTCATTGTTTGGGGAGAGTAAAACCGTTCCTGAAAATTCCAATCGCCCTTGTCAATTGTCGGTAATTTATGACAACGGTCAGGATTTTCTGCTGATTTTAATTAATCCATCACTCGATGAGTCTATAACTGTCAATAGTGACAGGGTTATTTTTTAAACAGGTTTACCTGGTGATATTACCAGGTTTATAAAACTTTGAACGCTAATTACAGCAAAATTTTCACAAAACTTCAGTATGCTGAAGAGGTACTTTAGCCAATGCGAGCGATACTGTGATGCTGATGGCTGGATATTTGGGATGATTATGATACCGATCGCGAGCTGCCCTTGCCCGCAAACTAGGAGAGCCTGCGTAAAAGTACGGAGGGCAGGTACTAAGAAGATGCACGGGAGGGAACAATACTGATTTCATTAAATAGTGTTACAGTTATTAGATATCTTTTACCGATGAAAAAAGTCGATTCGAGTCGATTCGATCGGTCATATTTGTAACAAAAATTTATGAAACTAGGTATCACTGACAAAACATTCCTACATCTAATCTTGCTCCTGTGGGTATGAGAGCGTCATCGGCCATTATGCTAAAAGTCTTAAGCCATATATCTCAAAAATATTCGATCGCAATACATTAAGCGAAATATTTTTCGCTTACATCAAATATCTGGTGCAGCTAGAAGCGATCGCGTCAATCGGTAAAATTTGCACGGCAGCGTTCAACTCGGCAGCAGCTTTCGGCATCCCGTAAACTATGCAGGTTTCTCGATCCTGGGCGATGGTGTGCCAGCCAGACGCTCGCAACATCTTGAGTCCTTGCGCCCCGTCTTTGCCCATGCCGGTTAACAGTACCGCTACGCCTTTTCCGGGCCAGTGTTCGGCGATACTCTGAAAAAAAGTGTCTACTGAAGGGCGGTAAGGATAGTCGGCAGGTTCTTTAGTGTACTTAAGTTTTAAATTCGATTGCAATATTAAGTGGTCGTTGGTGGCTGCGATCGTCACTTTACCGACTTCGAGGAAACTATCGGGACGGGCCACATTCACCGGTCGCTTGGTTTGCTGGCTCAGCCATTCTGCCAAGCCGGGAGCAAATTCAGCGTCTACGTGCTGGATTATGGCTACGGGGAACGAAAAATTTGCTGGCAAGCCGGATAGCAGAGTTGCCAAAGCCTGAGGCCCCCCCGTCGAAGAACCGATTACCAACAGGGGCGGGGCCACACATTTGATGGATCTGTTTTGGGGTTTAGCAGTCGATCGAGTTTTGCCGATCAATCTGGCAACTTTAGAAATACTTTTTAACAGTTCGATGCCGCCGGTTTGATAGTTGCCGCTGGCTCCTAAAATTGGCGTATTGATCGCATCTAAAGCTCCGTATCCCATAGCTTCAAAAACTTTGCCCGCATTTGATGTCACCGAGGAAGTTACTAACAGGATGGCACAAGGAGATTGCCTCATAATCTGGCGCGTGGCTTCCACTCCATCCATCAGTGGCATGATCAAATCCATCAAAATTAGATCGGGGGTATTGCTGGCGCATTTTTTTACTGCTTCGGCACCGTCAACAGCAATCCAAGCAATTTCATATTCCGGTACTGTAACTAAAACTCGGCGGAGAGCTTCTGCTGCGATCGGCGCGTCGTTGACAATAGCTATTTTCATGGGAACGTTGTTCATAGTTTATTATAACGGGTTGTTGGGAGTTAATACTATTTTTTGTGCTGGTAATTTTGCTCAAGATAATATTTGTTTGATATACCAGCAAATAGCTTTTTAACTGTCTATCTAATCCTGCTAATTGGCGCAATCTACTTCTGTACGAGTTCAAATGCCACAAAAAACAGGTTTAGTTAAACAATGTTTTTGACTCGGAGATCCCCCTAAATCCCCCTTCTTAAGGGGGACTTTGATGCTCTTCCCCCTTTTTAAGGGGGGCTAGGGGGGATCGAGCGTAATTAAACGTGCCACAAAAAACACGATCGCAAAAAATGCAATGTAGGTTGTGACACATCAATGCTGTCTCCCTACAGTTACCGAATGCAATTAACCAGAATTCACTCTGGGCATCAGCAAACTGTTTTGCAATTATCGATCGCATCCTGCTGGCTGACGCATCTCAATACATATACCACATATAGCGATCGCAAATGAATCGTAAATTGTTAACCCCACCCCAGCCCTCCCCTTACCAAGGGGAGGGAGTAAGAGTTTTACAAATGATTTGCGATCGCTATATGTGTTTAATTGTTAACTGTCATTGTTAAAATCTATGTTTTCAAGGTTCGCCAATTAAGTCAATTACTGCATTTAACAGAGTGTCGTCATGAAAACTGCTTTTAGTTAAATAGTAATCCGCTCCGACCTCCAGGCC
>JBOFTL010000998.1:0-3602 GCA_051652045.1 Microcoleus sp.
CCTGGAATGACACAAGAGGTAATCGAGCAGATATTCGATCCATTTTTTACAACAAAACCTGTGGGTAAAGGTACGGGATTGGGTTTGTCGATCGCCTATCAAATTATTACTGAAAAACATCAAGGTGAATTGCAGTGTATTTCAGCACCGGGAAAGGGTACGGAATTTATCATCAAAATTCCGATCGACCTGAAATCAGCCTGATAACACCATAATTATACTTTACGTAGTGGAGATAAAAATTTATCTCCCAATATGAGCTACCTCATAGATACAAGGCTGCGTAGCGTCTAGATTAAGAGCATACAACTTACTGAAACCTCATTATGAGTAAGTTGGAGAAAGACCATGAAAAACATCACGATCGACACCATCACTGAAGCAGTAATTAACCACGGCGATAGTAGCAAAACTCACCCCCGTGCGTCCGAAATTTACACGAGTTTAATTCAGCATCTTCATGCGTTTGTGCGGGAGGTGAATCTCACCGAACAAGAGTTGCAGTACGGACGTGATTTCATCAATCGGGCAAGTCACCACACCCAAGAAATTCCTACCGGAGAGATTCATATGCTGACAGATTTGTTGGGAATTTCGGAGTTGGTGGAATTGCTGCACGATACAAATAACAGCACGGAATGCAACCTAGAAGGCCCGCTGTACGTGCCAAATGCACCAGAACGTCCTATGGGCGATCGACTGGGCATCGATGCCAATGGCGATATTCTTTGGCTATCAGGTTGTGTTTTAGACTTGAACGATCGCCCGATCGCTAATGCACTGATTGATGTTTGGCAAGCTAATTCTCAAGGACTCTATGACATTCAAGATCCGTCTCAACCTGATGGTAACTTCCGGGGTCGTTTCCTGACAGATGCTGATGGCAAATACGCTTTTGAAACCGTCGTGCCAATGGGATATAATGTACCAGCTAGCGGTCCCTCTGGCGAGCTGCTGCAACTTTTGGGGCGACATACTTGGCGAGCAGCTCACATTCACTTTAAACTTAGTGCTTTAGGATACGCACCACTGACAACTCAGATTTTCATTGACGGAGATCGGCATCTCGATTCAGATACAACATTTGCAGTTCGTTCTGCGATCGTCGAACTGCAAAAACATCAAGCATCCAATCGCGACAAATCAGTTTATACAACCGAGTTTAATTTCGTTCTCAAACCGATCGACCGATCGATAGAAAGTGACATCTCTAGCCTTTCTCAATAACTTTCAATACACTGCGGCAATCGGTAATTGGTAATTGGTAATTGGCAATCAGTAATTGGTAATCGGTTACTCGATCGCCTTACCTAAACCAGAAAGGCTAAAGTACACTGCTACTGTATTTTTGACGGAGTTAATGATGTCTGTATTATCTGCTGAAAAAAATCCATTAGTTGGAACTTGGAAGTTAATCGGTGCTAGCGCGATCGACCCTAATGGTAGCGTCGAATCTGAACCCTACGGTGCTAATCCAAACGGCTACATCACTTATACCCGTGACGGTCATATGATGGTGATGTTTTCCAGGAGCGATCGACTATCATTGAGCAAGGATGTGCGATCGCCATTCAGCCAAGAAATGCGATCGATCCCGATCGCAGAACTCGCCCGAGCATTTATTACCTTCAATGCCTACGCTGGAAGGTATACGCTAAGTGGAAACACCGTCACTCATCACGTCGAAGTAGCATCAATTCCCAATCGCATTGGTACAGACTTAGTTCGTACCTTTACCCTCAGTGGCGATCGAATTGTGCTGAAAACTCCACCAACGATTGCTGATGGTATTCCGAAAGTTTTCGAGTTAGTATGGCAGCGAGTCGATCCGCAGTAATTTTGGTTGCAATTCTAACTAATTACCCATTACCCATTACCAATTACCCATTACCAATTACCGAAAATCGTTGCTTCTAAGTAAGTCCACTTAATTAAATAATATCCCAATCGCTCAAAGGCTTACTAGCTCGCTTTTCGTCTTTCTTCCTTCTTCCTTCTTCCTTCTTCCTTCTTCTTACCACATTCTTGGAGGTTCAAGATGAAAGTTATAATTCGTTTCCTCGTCAGCATTCTGGTTTTCGTAACGGATATTCTGTATCGCGATCGTCCTTATCCCCGCTTTTACGTACTTGAGACGATCGCCCGCGTTCCCTACTTTGCCTATTTATCTGTCTTGCATCTCTACGAAACAGTCGGTTACTGGCGCAAAGCAGACTGGCTGAAAGTACATTTCGCTGAAACCTGGAACGAACTGCACCACCTATTAATTATGGAATCTTTGGGTGGAAATAATGCTTGGGGCGATCGCTTTTTGGCACAGCATTTAGCACTAGCTTACTACTGGTTTGTCGTGCCGCTATATATGTTGTTCCCTCCCTACGCTTACTACATCATGGAGTTAATCGAACAACACGCCTACGATACTTACGACAAATTTCTCGCAGCCAATGAGACAGCCTTAAAAGCACAACCCGCACCTGAAGTTGCGATTCGCTATTACCGAGATGGCGATTTGTATATGTTTGAGGAAATGCAAGTCTCCACAACACAATTTGAATTTCGCCGTCCTGCTGTAGATAATTTGTACGATGTATTTGTCAACATTCGAGATGATGAAGCGGAACACGTCAAAACAATGGTTGCGTGCCAAAAGCCAGAAGCACGTCTCACCTTTAAAAGTCCCCATGAAATCCCACTTCTGGTAACTGCCAACCTAGAAGGTAAATAGGTTAGGAATTACAGCATTTTTCATGAAGTAGGGACACGGCAATGCCGTGTCCTTGCAGGGATTGTTCGATCTGCGAGCGTACTCGATCGACCTGAAATTTGCTGTAAAATCGCGTCCGATCGATCGCCCGCAATAATATTAGTTCGTAGTGTAGACTTCAGTCCGCAGTATGCTGCAAAGCGATGCCAAATCCGAGTTTAGTCTCTCCTCGATCTTCTCTCCCTCTCTCTGCTACCTCTGCGCCCTCTGCGGTTAATTATAAATAAGTATATAACGAAAGTTAATATGAAGTCCACACAAAAAACGGTTTTATTCCAACAAATTATTGGTCAAATTTACCCATTGTTCAACGCTTAAATCTTCCGCCCGAGATTGAGGATTTATCTGCAAATTTTCTAACACTTGCACCAGCTTATCTAAATCCACAACTCCTTTCAAATTATTGCGCAGCATTTTGCGCTTGCTGCTAAAACCCAATTTAACTAAATTTTCCAAATGCTTTGGATTCACCGCTGGAGTTTCTATTAATCTCGGACGCAGCCTTACCACTGCTGAATCTACTTTTGGCGGCGGATAAAAATCTTTAGCCGGCACGTCGCAAATTAACTCGCATTCCGCTAAATATTGCACCCGCACCGACAAAGCACCGAAAGCTCTAGAACCCGGTTTAGCGTAAAGTCGATCGGCCACTTCTTTCTGCACCAACAGCACGATCGAATCAAAGGGTTTAGCAGTCGGCTGCGATATAGTTCCCAGCAATTTTTGGACGATCGGTCCGGTAATATTGTAAGGAATATTGGCTACCACTTTATTGGGATTTTGGAATCTATCAAAAGTAGTAAGTTGAGCGTCCAAATCCATTTCTAGAAAGTCG
>JBOFTL010000999.1:0-10384 GCA_051652045.1 Microcoleus sp.
TCAGGATGAAATAACCCTGAAATCCAGCCATCCGGCAACCCAATTAAACTGATGCCAACCACACCAATCGCTAATCCCAACCAGCCCCAAAAACCGATTTGTTCTTGAAACAACCACAAACACAAAATCGCCACCGCCAAGGGTTGAGAATCGATCGTTACTGAACCCAAACCTGCACCGGTTCTCGTCAAACCTTCTGCTAAAAAGCCTTGAAATAAAGTAGCGTCAACTAAAGCAAATAACGAAATCCACAGCCAAGCTTTCCAACCCTGCGGCTGCTGTTTTCCCATCAATGCGGCCGCCAGCAATACTAACACCCCGGCCGGCACCAAACGCACCCCCGCCACAAACAGCGGCGTCGTGTGGGGCATCACCCCTTTCATCGCCACCATCGCCGTTCCCCACAGGAAAAACGGGGCAATTAGCAACAGTGGCGCAAAAGGCAGTTTAGTATCGGTAAGTTTGAGCTGCATGGCAGGGGCTCCAAATATATTGATGAGAGTGACTATCGCAGGAATGATGTAGAATTGTTAAGCAAGTTTTCCAATTATATATCGCTGTTGGGTTAAGTGCGATCGCGCAGACCAGATACCAGCACCACCATATGTGGCGTTGCTTGTGGAACAGGCATCTTACCCGTTTCACACAATCCTTCTGCCCTCTTCCCCCTTCCGCCTTCCTTCAAGGCAACAGGCAACAGGCAACAGGCAACAGGTAACTCCTTCTGCCCCCTTCCTTCTGCCCCCTTCCTTCTGCCTTCTGCCTTCTGCCTTCTGCCTTCTGCCTTCTGCCTTCACATAAGGCACACTAGAAGTTAGGTACAAAATTTCATAACATTGCCCGAACACTGCCCATGATTTGGCCATTTAAGCCCCGCTACCGCAAACAAATCGCCCGCATCGAAATCGTTGGTGCCATTGCCGGAGAAACCCGCAAGCGAGTTCTAGAAGCCCTCAAAACCGTTGAAGAACGCAAGTTTCCCGCCTTGCTGCTGCGGATAGACAGCCCCGGCGGTACAGTCGGCGATTCCCAAGAAATTTACAGTTCGCTGAAGCGTTTGCGCGAAAAAATCAAAATTGTTGCCAGTTTCGGTAATATCTCGGCTTCTGGCGGAGTGTACATCGGCATGGGAGCTGAATGTATCGTTGCCAATCCAGGTACAATTACCGGTAGTATCGGCGTCATTATCCGGGGCAATAATATAGAACGCCTGTTAGAAAAGGTAGGCGTTTCTTTTCAAGTGATTAAATCCGGGCCTTATAAAGATATTTTGGCGTTCGATCGAGAATTGACTGCACCGGAACAGCAAATTCTGCAAGACTTGATCGATACCAGCTACCAACAATTTGTGGAAACTGTCGCCGAAGCGCGAAAATTGCCAGTTGAAAGCGTGAAAAGTTTTGCCGACGGCCGCATTTTTACCGGCCAGCAAGCCTTAGAATTGGGCGTAGTCGATCGACTCGGAACAGAAGAGGACGCCCGCCGCTGGACTGCCGAACTTGCAGGCCTCGACCCTGAAAAAACCGAATGCTGCACGCTAGAAAAACCAAAACCTTTCCTAAATCGGGTATTGGGGAGTAGTCTGGATACATCGGGGTTTGCAGCTTACAAGAATTTGCTCGAATTTGAGCTTTCTACTAGCGGCCTGCCGCTGTGGCTGTATCGCCCGTGATTAAATAAATTAGTTGGCAGTGGTAATTGGTAATCGGTAATTGGTAGTTGGTAGTTGGTAATTGGTAATTGGTAATTGGTGATTGGTAATTGGTAATTGACAATTGACAACGATCGAGCGATCGACCATCAACTCTCAACTCTCAACCTGTATGCTGTCAACTATCAACTATCAACTATCAACTATCAACTATCAACTATCAACTATCAACTATCAACTATCAACTATCAACTATCAACTATCAAAAAAATGGAGGAACTTTGCGTGGAGTGGCAAGTGCGGGCAATTCGTGGGGCAACAACAGCTAGCGAGAATTCGGTAGAAGCAATTAGAGAAGCGGTGAGAGAACTTTTAGATGAATTAGAAACCAGAAATCATTTAGATCCAGAATTGATTATTAGTGCTACGTTTACTGCTACCCGCGATTTGGATGCTGTCTTTCCGGCCGCGATCGCCCGCGAACGCCCCCATTGGTGTAATGTTCCTTTGTTGGATGTCCAGCAAATGTACGTTCAAGGTTCTTTAGAACGCTGCATCCGCTTTTTGATTCACGTCAATTGGCCCGCACATACCGAAATTTATCATCCTTATTTACGCGGAGCTCAAAATTTGCGACCGGATTGGAATCTAGCTGTCGCGGCGATCCGGGAAAAATAAACTTCACAATTCGATCGATCGCCCCGACAACTAATCAAGGGCGATCGATTTTGCTCCGATCTTTCTCTCAGTGACTCGAACACTATATTACTTAGCTTTAGCCGGACTCGGACTCGGTTTTGCAGGTGCAGCATTCGGTTTCGACTGCGCTTTATTATCCACAGTTTGACCCGCAACTTGCTTCGCTAAAATCTCCATCGCCTTCGCGTACTGCGGGTCAGCAGCCGTACCGATCTTATCTCGATCGCGCCTCAATTCCTGCTTTTGAGCATCACTGAGTTCTACTTTAATATCCGGTTCGATTCCCGCATGGTTGATATCAGTACCGTTGGGAGTGAAATATTTAGCAATTGTCACCGCCAAACCCGCACCATTTCCCACACCTCGCACCGACTGTACCAAACCTTTACCGAAGGTTTTAGTTCCCACCAAAACCGCCCGCTTGTTGTCTTGCAAAGCACCAGAAAGAATCTCGCTAGCACTTGCAGAACCGCCATCTACCAATACAACTAAGGGTTTATCAGTCAGCGCTTTTTGATTGGCACTTTGCCTGTCAGCCTCACCCACTCGATCGACCGTCGAGACGATCGTACCTTCTTTCAGCCACATTCTGGCTATTTCAATACTGCCGAACAGCAAACCCCCCGGATTGGAACGCAAATCCAGGATATAGCCGCTGACATTTTTTTGTTCCAAATCCTTAATTGCCGATCGCATTTCCGATGCAGCATTCGCACTGAATTGATTCAATCGAATGTAGCCGATATCTCCGATCGGGCTTTTTTGCACCGAATGCCGCACCGGATGAATTTCAATTTTTGCCCGTTTCAGCTTAAATTCTAACTCCTTAGTGCCGCGCAAAATCGTCAGAGTTACCTCAGTATTCACCTGACCGCGAATCAAACTAACTGCTTGATTCGTATCCATACCATCGGTAGTTTTGCCATCAATTTTAGTAATGATATCTTTTGCCTGAATTCCCGCATCAAAAGCCGGAGAATCCTCGATCGGAGAAATCACCACCAACTTTTTCGTATCCTCATCTTGAGTCAACTGAATCCCTACTCCCGTCAGTTCCCCGGAAGTTTCCACCTGCATATTCTTGAACTCTTCCGGGTCCATAAACCGCGTATAAGGATCGTCCAGCTTCTTCAGCATTTCCCGGATTGCCTCATAAGCTTGTTCGTCGCTAGTATAAGTCCGGTTTAAAAAATCATTTCGTACCGCTTTCCAGTCAACCTGGTTAAAAGTACCATCAACATAACTTTTGTCAATAATTTGCCACACTTCATCCACCAACTCTTTAGGACTTTCCCTAAAAGAAGCCAGAGATTTAGAACTGCACCCAGTGTTAGCAAGAGTTACAGCAGTGAGTACCACTGCCGCCGCACTTAGAACAAGCCCTCGTTTTGTGATAACCATTTGTCTGTCGCGCCGGAAAAAATAGTGCAAAATAGTTACGCTCAATCTAACACAGGCAAGACCCATCCTAGTTGAGAGTTGAAAGTTGAGAGTTGGGAGTTGGGAGTTGGGAGTTGACGGTTGACTGTTGACAGTTCTCCCAATCCCCCAATCTCCCAATCTAAAATCTAAAATCCAAAATCCAAAATCCAAAATCTCCCTCTCCCCTCTCTCCTTACGGATCGATCCAGCGATCGTCCGCTTTAATTAGGTTAATCAATTCTTCCACACCGCGGTCTTCCGGCACTTTCTTAATTTCTTCCCGGCCCCGGTACAGGGAAATATAACCTGCTTGCTTCCCAACATAGCCGTAGTCAGCATCCGCCATTTCTCCAGGCCCGTTGACGATGCAACCCATGACTGCAATGTCCAAACCCGTCAGATGTTTCGTCGCTTCTCTCACTTTGTGTAATACTTCTTCTAAATTAAACAAAGTGCGACCGCAGGAAGGACAAGCCACGTACTCTACCATAGTTTTCCGCAGTCCCAAAGCTTGCAGGATGCTGTAGCAGACGGGAATTTCCTTTTCCGGGGCTTCCGTCAGCGAGACGCGGATCGTGTCGCCGATGCCGTCAGCCAACAAAGGTGCGAGGCCAGCAGTAGATTTAATCCGCCCGTATTCGCCGTCGCCAGCTTCCGTAACGCCCAAATGCAGCGGGTAATCCATGCCCAAATCGTCCATCCGCTTGGCCATCAAACGGTAAGCAGCCACCATCACTGGGGCCCGCGAAGCTTTTAGGGAAATTACAATATTTCGGAAGTCCAGGGATTCGCAAATTTTGATGAATTCCAAGGCGGATTCTACCATACCTTCCGGGGTGTCGCCGTAGGTGAACAGCATTCGTTCAGCTAGGGAACCGTGATTGACGCCGATCCGCAAAGCTTTGCCTTGTTCCCGCAGGGAAACCACCAGCGGTTCCAGAGTTTCGCGAATTTTTTCCCCAATTTCGGCAAATTCAGCCTCGGTGTATTCGGTTCTGTCCGCTTTCGGCTTCTCAAACACGTAAAGTCCCGGATTGATCCTCACTTTGTCTACGTGTTTTGCCACTTCCAGGGCAATTTTCATGCCGTTGTGGTGCACGTCAGCAACCAGGGGAACTGGTTTGTAAGTTTCGTGCAATTTTTGCTTGATTTCGGCTAAAGCTTTGGCGTGGGCCATGCTGGGTACAGTAACGCGCACGATTTCGCAGCCTATCTCGTGCAAGCGCCGAATTCCTGCTACCGAACCGTCGATATCGAGGGTGTCTTCGTTAATCATTGATTGGACGACGACGGGGTAGCCGCCACCGATGGTGACGCTACCGACTTTCACGGGACGGGTTTTGCGGCGTTTGATGGTGGTGTCGAAGGCGGGCTCTGGGGAGGAAAGTTTAGTTGGATTGGGCAGAGTTTGCATATGTTGTTGCGAGTGTTCTGTTACCAAAGTTAATATTTTTGTGTCTCCTGTTGTTTAGGTTGCCATAGAAATGCTCATTTTGAACAATTGGTTTTGAGATTTTGATTTTACGATCGACGATCGAACCTGCAACTGGCATGATGTAGGTTCGATCGATTTAATTTTATATTTCACATTTGAGATTTCTGATTTTATCAGTGCAGCCCGATCGACCTTTGAGGGTCAAAAGCTATCTCTGACTCCCAGACAGAATCCCCGTCCTCATCAATATAATCGACCAAAATACAGCTAAAATACAAGCTAGACCGAAATAAAAATCACGATTTATTGGCGGTGAGGACAATGGTTTGGACACCAGGGAAAGCACTCTACGGCGATCGCTATATTATTGAACAGAAGATAGACAAGGGCGAGGGCAGTCTTGGCGTCACTTACTTAGCACAGAAGGCCCAAAACCAGCAGCGGGTTGTGATCAAAACCCTGAAAGATGAATATGCAGCCGATTCCCAATTTGCATGGTATCGGGAAAAGTTTCGCGATGAAGCCCTGCTGCTGTCTTTGTGCAGGCATCCCAATATAGTGCAAATTGAAAACTATTTTACTGAAGGTGAATTGCCTTGTATTGTGATGGAATATGTGGCAGGGGAAGACTTGTGGAACCGCGTAAATCAGCGAGGCATTCTGTCAGAAGCGGAAGCTTTAAACTACATTTGGCAAGTGGGAGAAGCAGTAACAGTCGTTCATGAAAAAGGTTTGCTGCACCGGGATATCAAACCGAGCAATATTATGCTGCGCGACAACCGACAAGCTATTTTGATTGACTTCGGTTTAGCTAGGGGTTTTATTCCCGATCGCTCCCAGCAAGTTACTATTGGCGTAACTCACGGTTTTGCCCCGCCGGAACAGTATATTGATTTCGGGAAATTTTCTGAGTCTACTGATATTTATGCTTTGGCAGCAACGCTTTACTATTTACTGACAAAAATACCGCCCACTGCTGCGTTTTTGCGAGCTTTGAACCATCCTTTAAAGCCGATATTTCAGGTGAATTCTCAAGTTAGCGATCGCGTGTACGAAGCGATCGTTCAAGGTATGGAAATGGATGCAAGCAATCGCCCTCAATCGGTGAAACAATGGTTGGCAATGCTGCCAGTTCCCGATCCGAATTTTGAGATAAAAATCGATCGATCGCAGCCAGCAGAATCAGTAATTCCTTCTGTTTCGCCAAAAGTTCGCATCCCGGTACCGCCAACTCAAATGCCACCGTCACCACCTCTAAAATTGATTTCTGCCAGGGGAGTTGACTACCGCAAACTCGATAAGTTGTTGGCTGCGGGAAAATGGAAAGAAGCCGATGCTGAAACAGTTTACCGGATGCTGGAAGTACCGGGAAAACAAGAGGAAGGCTGGCTGACAGTAGAAGATGCGATCGAATTTCCCTGCGAAGATTTGCGGACGATCGATCGGCTGTGGGTAGAGTATTCTCAGGGTCGTTTCGGCTTTAGCGTGCAGAGGCGGATTTATGAAAGTTTGGGAGGAAGTCACGAATACGATAGTGAAGTTTGGAATAAGTTAGGCGATGCGGTGGGTTGGCGCAAAAATGGAGAATGGTTGTACTATAACGACCTGAGTTTTTCAATCGATGCACCAACAGGAAATCTTCCTTGGCGTGGAGGATTGGCGGGTGGAGTTATGGGTTTTGGCTGGTTCGGTCTTTCTCCTTCGGATTGGGCGTCTAAACTTGAAAAGTGCCATATTTGAAAGTTTTCAACTACCAAAACGAAATTTTTGGAAAGCTTCAGTCTTAAGTTGACACCTACGAGGACTACCCAAAGCGTGCCAGCATCGATGGTTATTGTCGCCTAGTTGCTAAGTACAAACAAGGTAAATCAGATTTTTATTGGGACTCCAACTTAGACCGAGTGCAGCGCCAGCGCAACAACCAAATGCGTGACGCCCTTAACAAGGCAGCACGTTTTATCATTAATCAGTGCCTTAATGACCGTGTAGGAAATCTTGTTGTTGGTTGGAACCACGGACAAAAAAACGGTTCCAGTATGGGGAAGCGCAACAATCAGAACTTTGTGGTTATACCCACAGGGCGATTGATTGAGCGTCTTAAACAACTTTGTCCAGAGTACGGAATACAGTTAACAATTACCGAAGAAGCGTATACAAGTAAAGCATCCTACCTCGATGGCGATAGCCTCTACAAACATGGTGAAAAACCCGTGGGATGGAAACCGTCAGGCCACAGG
This sequence comes from Microcoleus sp., assembly GCA_051652045.1. Classification (GTDB taxonomy): domain Bacteria; phylum Cyanobacteriota; class Cyanobacteriia; order Cyanobacteriales; family Microcoleaceae; genus Microcoleus. The sequence goes on from JBOFTL010000999.1 coordinate 7,445, forward strand.
GTAAAACGTGGATTGTATCAAAGTCGTGATGGACATCTGATTAATGCAGATTGCAATGGTAGTGCCAACATCATGAGAAAAGTAGCCACACAGCTAGGTTTAAGTCTAGCCGAGGTGGGTAGGGGAGCTTTGACACTCCCAAGACGAGTTGATTTGTTTAATTGCTTAAGTAAATCATATCGTAAAAGAAGTGAAGCCTCGTGTCTGAAGACTCCCGGCGTAACATCCTTTGAGAATCCCCCGTGTTTCTAACCGGGGGAGATGTCAATTAAGCTTTTCTAACTCAAACTGAGCATCTTTATAACCGCCAGTAAGCCCTCGATCGAGAAACAGTTTGCCGGCTTTTTCAAAATCGCTTATCGCCCCCGCTTTATCTCCTAAAGAACGGCGTACCATACCCCTACCAAAGTAAGCATTAGCGTAATTCGGATTGATTCTAATAGCCTGTACGTAATCAGCGATCGCGCTGTTATTGTTCTTTAATTGAAAGTAAATTTGAGCGCGATTTGCATAAGCTTCAGCATTGTTAGGATTGACTCCAATTGCTGCGGTAAAATCTGCGACCGCCCCTGCATTGTCCCCCGCAGCACTGCGAGCTAAACCCCGGTTGCTCAAAGCAGTATAATCGTTGGGATTTGCCGTCAATGCTTGGGTGCAATCTGCAACTGCTTTGCCATAATCCTTCAAATTTAAATAAGCAATACACCTATTGTTATAAGGAGCCGCATCTTTCTCGCTGAGTGCAATTGCTTGAGTGCAATCGTCAATAGCTGCTTGATGCGCTCCCAGATTCAACTGAGTGCTGCAACGATTAGTAAAAGCATCCGCATTGTTAGGTTCGATCGCAATTACCTGAGAATAATCTGCCACAGCCCCCCTGTAATCTCCTAGGTGAAAGCGAGCTCTCCCCCGACTGTAAAAAGCAGTAGTATCCTTAGCATCCAGTTTAATCGCTTGAGTGTAATCCCCGATCGCCCCTTGCAAATCGCCACTTCCCGCGCGAGCCAGCCCCCGCGAATGATAGCCTTTAGCAAGGTTGGGCTGCAAGCGAATTACCTGGCTGAAATCTTGAAGAGAACTCTTGTAATCTTGCAAATCGAGATAGGTAACGCCCCGCTCGTAATAAGTATCGGCATCATTTGGTGCGAGTTTTAAAGCCCGATCGTAATCCTGAATTGCCCCTTGTTTATCATTCAATTCGTAACGCGTCAAACCCCGATTAAAATAAGCTTGAACGTGATTTGGATTCAGAGATATCGCCTCAGAATAATCCGCGATCGCCTCCTGATATTTCTGCAGATCGTAATTGACATTTGCTCGCCTGTAAAAAGCTTCATAATTGTTAGGATTTAACTTGATCGATCGATTAAAAGCATCTAAAGCCCCAGCGGAATCTTTATTGCGAGATTTTGCTAATCCACGTTCGTAATATTCCTTGGCTTTAATCGGATTCGGGCGATCGCAATAACTCAATAAAAATATCAGAACGATCGCCACCCCAAATCCACCTAAAACCACCCACAAAAAATTAGAGTTCAACCGCGATAACCAGACAGGATGAGCGCGCGATTTTTCAGCATCAATTGTTGATTTTTGAGATATTCCTACTGCTTCTTGACGGTTTCTCAATTTGTGCAAAGCATCTAAAACTTCGGCAGCAGACTGAAATCGCCTGCCAAAATTGTGACAGATCATTTTATCAATGATATTGGCAAACCCAGTAGAACATTGAGTTCGATTTCTCCAGACAATTTCTCCGGTGTGAGAAGGATTCGGATCTTGCAATTTTGGCAAATCTGTACCGGGTAAACCAGTCATGGCTTGGATTGCCATCATGCCCACTGCATAAAGATCGCTGCTGAATTGCGGGTTGCCTTGAAATTGTTCGATCGGCATATAAGCGGGAGTACCCGTAGCAATTGTTCTGGGTATTTCTACTTCGCAATCACTGACATGAGTTGTGACTTCTTTTACCGATCCGAAGTCAATTAATACCAATTTGCCATCGGGTTTGCGGCGGATTAAATTCGACGGATTGACATCCCGGTGAATCACTCCTTGAGAGTGGACGAATTGCAGAATTTCTAATACTTCTTCCAGCAGGGCGATCGCTCGTTCTTCCCGCCAAGGTTGACCGGCCATAATTTCTCTATTCAGCGCGTGTCCGGGTACAAATTCTTCTACTAAATAGAACTGATTTCCTTCTTCAAAATAAGCCAGCAAAAAAGGAATTTGAGGATGTTTTCCTAACTTTTCGAGAATTTCTGCTTCTTGTTTGAACAAGCGGTAAGCTGTTTTGAGAACTGCCGAAGTATTGCTCGGAGGACGCAGTTGTTTGACCACGCATTGAGGGTGTCCGGGACGGCGAGTATCGACAGCTAAATATGTTTGTCCGAAGGCCCCTGAACTGAGGATTTGTACGACGCGATAGCGCCCATCTAAAAGTTGACCAACCATGTTCATAAGAGTTGAGAGTTGTAGTGCGAGCGTCCCCGCGAGCGATCGATTGACAGTTGACAATTGAGAGTTGATAGTTGAGAGTTGATAGTTGAGAGTTGGTAATCGGTAATTCCCCCAATCTCCCAATCTAAAATCTAAAATCTAAAATCTAAAATCTCTCCCTCTCCCCTCGTTCCTTTACTATTTCAAGCTATTTATCTGTTCTTGAGCGTTTTGAAAACCATCGGCCCTTCCTTGTTCTAAGAATAGTGTTGCAGATTTCTGAAAATCTTCGATCGCTCCGGTACGATCTTTAAGTTGGCGGCGGACTAGGCCGCGGCTGTAGTAAGCAGTTGCATTGTGAGGATTGAGCCGCAATGATTGAGCGAAATCCTCAACGGCTGAAGCATAATTTTTGGTGTCAAAATAAATGGTACCGCGATTGCTGTAAGCAACTGCATCGCTGGGATTGAGTCGAATTGCTTGACTGAAATCTGCGAT
>JBOFTL010001000.1:0-7507 GCA_051652045.1 Microcoleus sp.
ATCGGGAAAATCTACCTTATCTTTGCTGTTATCTAGTAGTGTAATTAGAAATCATCCCCAGCGTCGTATAACTATAGTTGTCGGTGATACCCAATCAGCTATTAAAATAGCAAATAAAATTAATTGGTGGTTTTGCGACGATCCAGAAACCGACGACCCTGTAGCTGTACCAATTTTAGGAAGAAGTCCGCGAGATAAACATTTACAAGGACTTTCTGACTCTGATGATTATCTGACACATCTTGAAAGAGGTCAACCACACTGGGGCGAACGTTGGTTGAGTGTTGTTTGTCCTTTGCAAGCAACAATTTCTCAAAGCGATCGCCATAATATTTTAAATGGCAAACCGCTTAAACCAGGAACAGAACCCTGTCACAGTCTAATAAAAGCATCAAAGAATAAGACAAAAACAGCCGCTGGCAAGGCTTGTTTGTGTCCTTTATTCGATCGCTGTCCCTCACAGCAAGCATATCGGGATATGCCACAAGCGCGAGTCTGGATTACTACCCCTGGTGCAATGGCATTTGCAGGTATGCCTTGTCATTACGAATTACGTCCGATTAAAGTTGGTGAATTAATTTACGAACAGTCAGATATTGTAGTGTTTGATGAGGCAGATACGATTGTTGAGTGGTTTGATAAAACTTATGCGGAACAAGTAACCCTGACAGATCGGAGTAGAAGCGGTATTTTTGATGATATTGGGGTTAAAACAGAACAGTCATATAGAACTGATTTAGTGCGATCGCCATTAAAGTCAAGATGGAGTCACGTCCAAAGAAATGCTCAAACAGCAATTAACGCTACACTAACGCTTTTAAGTGATGAATTAGGGCAAGAAGTCCTGCAAAAATGGGTACAACAGGGCTATTTTACGCCTCACGTTCTTTTTTATAAGCTGGCGCGTCGTTTGGCGGGGTTGGAAGAGTTCGATTCTTATCCGCGATCGGAACAGCAATTAAGAAGTGACGCTTTAGAAATCCAATCTATAATGGATTGCTTCGATGATTTTCTCAAAGACGATCCCGTACTGAGGCGCAATCGTTCAGAACCCGCTACAACCAGGTTGTCAGAAATTGTGCAGCTTATTAATAACACCGGAGAAAGTGCCACTGATAAGGATATTTATGAGGATTGTCATAACTGGATTACTGCTTTTTTACCTGAGACGCAAACAAATTTAACCAGATTAAAGGCAGAGTTATATCATCTCAGAAGTCAGCCAAATGCAGATGATTTATACCCATATTTGACAAAAGAGGAGGATATAGATACTCTTGAAACTTTGGCTCTTCGCTTGCAGTTTGCTCTCACTATTACCTTGCTCGATCGCCATACTAAGATAGTATTTTACGAATGGCAAAATCGACCTAGTAATATTCGCGAACCTTCACCTCATCGGCGAATACCAAGTGCAATGATGAATATTCTGCCATTGCCACCAACAGGCAGACAATTTGGTACTTACTATTCTCGCAAAAATAGTAATAGTCTGAGCTTATTTGCTTATACTAATATAGGGCGAGATTATGTGCTTAACTATCACAGATTGTTAACCGATTTTGATGGGAGGCAAGGCCCGAATGTTTTAGCACTTTCAGGAACATCCTATTTACCCGACTCAACCACTTTTCATGTAGGCGATCCTCAAGGGATATTGATGCCCGAAGCAAGTGCACAAGAGGCAATTAAGCAAAGTGAGTTTAAGTTTATTCCCCAGTTTGACGATAAAAACAAACCGATGCGGGTGTCGGGAAATTTGAGTAATAGAAAGCAAGCCAATTCTAAATTTACCCAAATTGCTAAATCCTTGGTTGCAGCTAAAGGTAGCAATCATTTGATAGAAGAATTGCAAAAACTGAAAGAATTAGGTGAAAAAGATCCCGAATTATGGCACGATCGCGATCGCGTTTTAGTTTTGGTAAATTCTTACGAACAGTCTAAATGGGTAGCTGATGAAATGCGTAATTATTGTTCAAGCTTGCGCCAGCAAATCTACCATTTAGTTAATGATGAATTAGAACCGACAAAAGACGGTAAATCCAAACCAGGAGAGCTAAAAAGAGCCGACATCGAAATATTTGGACACAATGGAGGTAAAATATTGGTTGCTCCTACCAGTGCTATGGGACGTGGGTTTAATATCTTGAATAGCAACGGTAAAGCAGCTTTTGGTGCAGTTTACTTTCTGACTCGTCCTTATCCCCATCCTAACGATACACAGGCGATCGCTCAAGAGATAAATCGACGTGCTTATCAGTGGTTGGAGAAGGAATACTTCATTGCTTGGCAACAGGGAGACGGCATTGCCCATCGTGCGGAATTATTGCGAAAAACAGCAAATACTTACTGGCGGTGGGTAGAACAACGTTCTTATTATAAAACTCTGCGGGATCGCGATGATTTATGTGCCTTTCCGCGCTACGATCTAGCAGCAACTACATTAGGGAGGATTATTCAAGCAGTAGGGCGCTTAATTCGCGGTGGTGTTCCTTTTCATGGTTATTTTGTCGATTCTGCTTGGGCAGATAACAGTGCTAAAAAATTTGCTGCTATTAGAGGAGGAGAAGATGCTAATGCTATCGATAATGATTCGGAAGAAAACAGCTTGTTGGTAGCAATAATCCTCAGAGCTTGCGATTATGCAGTCGCAGACAACTCTGTTGGAAATGCTCTCTATAAGCCTTTAGCGGATGCTTTAGAAAATATTGAAAACGTTGAGTTCTAAAATATTTTATCAAGTCATGAGTGCTTCCCATTATCACAGTTCAAAACTTTCATTCATTTGGAGAACAGATTATGCCTAAAAAAAACAACTCTACCGTTGCTTTACCTGCGCGTATGGATTTAGCGATCGATTCGCTACCCGACGTAAAAATTGCTGTATTAATGTTTCCTTTCGCTAAAGAAGTCAAAGACTTTTGCCAAGATATCGAAAAAGTATTGCGCAATAAAACTAAAGTTTATCCGCCATACCGTCAATTAAATAATGGTATACTCGCTTGTAGTTCCACCTTGACGTATGGCTTTGAATACCTAGAAACTATAGATTACACTCCTCAATATCGCGCTTTAGCCGTTGGCAAAGCAGCAGAATTAAATATACCAACAACAGCTCAAATATACGAATTAATCTATATTTGGGCTAAAACTTGGGTCGAGCAGTATTTAGACAATAAAGGTAATAAAGATGAGATTAAATCTGTATGCGATCGCTTTATAGAAGCCATAGATAAAATACCTGTAAATTGGCAGTGGGAATTTATTGCACTAGATACTTTAATTAAAGATCTTAATACTCAAAATGGCTTGGGTTATCAAGCCATACCAAGTATATTAGTAACTTTGCTACACGAGCAAACCTGCACTATTTCTTCAGAACATACAGAACAAACGCTAAAATGGCGCAAAGTACAAGGAGGTGGTTCGACAAGAACAGGCTTACATTTAGTTAGTCAACCTTTTAAAGCAACTTCTTATATTGAGGAAGATTACAGAAAAAGTAGTGAGAAGAATGCTCAAGAAAGAGAAGGATATTTTGCTTACCGTTTAGATTTTAATTTACATACTCAAGCAGGAAGATTTCACCCAGAAGGTTATTTAAAGCCTTGGGTATTTATACACCTAAGCTGTCAAAGATACGCTCATGAACCTTTATTAGATGCTAATCACGGGCGAGATATTTCAATTTTAATGGGCATGAATCAAGCTCGTTTAGATAACTATCCGAATGACTCAACTTTAGTTAGATTAACTCTTAAAAATAATGACAAGAAATGTTGGCAAGAACAACTACCAGATTTACTAGCAAAATTTAAAGTGCGATCGCTTGTCGATCCGCAAGAGATTTTGAGCAAACCCATTGAGTATGGCAATTTAGATAATGACAATGCTTGGAATAAGGATGAATATTATATTGTTCATTCTGAAGGGTATAAATATGAATATAAACAAGAAGATGAAAAAGTAAGAAAACACGGACATTCTATTAAAACTGGTTTTAGTTTAAAAGAACGTGCCGATATTACTAATCAAGTATTGCAATTACTCAATGGTGTATTAATTCCCGATCGACTGATGGAATTCGATCTTCCTGTACCTGCTGGTAAAAAAATGCCTTTAGCAATGCGCGATTATGAGTTTCTACGTGCATCTTTATTGCCATCTGCACTCAAATTAAAAAACTTAACGGAAGAAGCAAAACAGCAATACATAACGGAAAAGCAACTTGTTATTGCAGATGCTATTAAACGAGCAACTAATAACAAACCCATTTATTTATTTATAATTTATCGTGAAGAACACACAAAAATATTGGTTCGTCAGCAATTACGCCAAGCTTTATTATTACAAGATGGTGATGACTTTCCAGAGTCTATCAATGTTATAGATGTTTTGATTAACGAACCCAAGTTCTTAGAAAAATTATTGGTATCTGGATTACCTTCAGATAACAATAACTTTGATGAGGAAATTAGCAAGCAACATCGGTTGAAACGTCAAGCTTGGCAAAAGTTTCTTAAGGAGCAAGTTATTGCATTAGTTGACCCAAAAACTAATTACGATACTTTTGCCATTATTGAAATAGGAAGAACTAAACAACAAGGAATACACCCTCAACAAAGCATTCGCGGTGCTGTCAGAGAAGCTTGTGTATTGGAGAATATTAATTCCCAAATGCTGCAAACAGTTAAACCAAAGGATAAAGAAAACCCAGAAGACGATACAACTTATAGCAAAATGACCCAGGGAAGAGTATTAAACGCTATATTAGATCTAATCCTGCGTCAAACAGGAACATTATACGGCTTACCATCAGAAGTTTATCAAGTTTCGGGAATACCAAAAGATATTGCTCAAAAACTAGATGTAATTGCTTTTTGTAGAATAGAAAAAAACAACTTTATCGGTAAAAGTTCATTTCAATATGCAATAGCTATACGGTTAAATCCCACAGGTACAGTAGATGTTTTACTTCCTAACACTCAACGATGGATTCCTTATTACCAATCAGGAATAGCAATAGGAAAATTATTTCATGAGGCACGAAAAAAAGATAAAAATAGCATCGCGCCACTTCAAATGAAAGGAGGACACTTAGTAAAGTTCGTCGCTGATGTACTGAAAAATCATATTAATAATCCCACTCTTGCTTTAATTGAAGCAGATGTTTGGCGCAATGAACGTAGTAAAGATGGCAACAACAATCAAGCTTGGTTTCAATTAAAAAATGAATATTTATTAGAACAACGAGATATTTTAAACTTTAGTCATGTGTACGATCGTAATTGTCCATACCAAAGAGATGACAAAATTTTTGAAAACTTACTTGGTGTAATTCGTCTTAGGAGCAATAATGAAACCCCGCAATATGTAACTAATAGAACAACTTGGGATGAAGATTCGACAACTTCAGATTTTACAGAACTCAGTGGATTTATAGATAAAACAGTTCCAGAATTAGTACACTATTTTTCTGTAGGTAAAATTCCCACAACTCAGAAACAACAAAATACCCCTGGCGCTAGAGAATCGTATAAAAGCGCTCGCGCTGAGAATGTAGATGCTGCCAATATTGCCTACAAACATCAAAAAATGCTCGAAATGCTACCATTTTTTGTTCGTCCCGACTTTCAAACAGAAGAAAATCTTAAAGCTCTTTGTCGAGTGCCGCATTTTCTAAGAACTTCTCCAGCATTTACAAGAGGAAATATTAGTCATCCGTTCCCAATGCACTTGGGAATGACATTGATTCAAGATTTTCTCTGTATTTTAGATTTGGACTTATAGGAAAATTAGATGTGGTTGCGTGTTGACTGCGATCGCCAGACGATCGGATGCAATCCGCGAGTCAACTGCCCCGCTTTCGATGTTAGTAAAAGTGCTAAGTCTTCTAAATTCTGAGTTCGCTGAGGATAAACGGGTTCGATCGGACTGGGTTCGTAATGTCGATCGGGAATTGCTGACTCTGCCATTGTATTGCCGATCTAGAAATTGCCTGAAACAGTTTTATATTCTAGCTTACGGCTGTTATTAGGCGAACTTTTTGCCGATCTTTTTGCCGATCTCGATCGCGCGACACGAAGTCCAGCAAAGAGAGCTCGATCGGTCCCTTGTTTAAATTCTTCTCAAAAACCACCATTTATTCCTTCTCACTAAACTGCTATAGCGATCGCAAATCATTTGTAAAACTATTACTCCCTCCCCAAGGCATCGGGGAGGATTGGGGTGGGGTAAAAAATTTACAATTCATTTGGGATTGTTATAATTAACCTGTTGGTAAATTATCCGCACATGAAGTCGCGATCGCTCTGAATATTGCCTCCAAGTTGAATTTTGCTCGCTCGAACTCCGCCACATTCCAATCGGGAACATCATCTCGATCGAGTTGTGTTTGCTGTAAGTAGGTTGGATATCGAATCTCAATCTGTAAAGCCTCCACTTGGGGTATTTGCCCGTAATGTCGCGTAATATAACCTCCGGTAAAAACTTTGTTACGAACGACTTGATAGCCTTTTGATGAAAAGGCTGATTCAACTGTAGCAATCAAAAACTCGGAACAACTTTTTCCGCTGACATTGCCCAAGCAAACATCGTCAACAATTAGCCCCATAAAACTGTGCAGATCTAACAAGTAAACTCGACCGAATCGCTCGATCGTCCGAGTGAGTAGCCTTTCAAGTTGCTGGTGGTAGGGACGGTAAAACTGCTGAATTCGCCATTCAATTTGCTCTGGGGATGGGGAGATGTGGTAAAGCGGTGCATCAAAGGCCGTTCGATCGGGAATCGGCGATCGCCAAAAATTACCAAATAATGGCTCTTGAAGGGGGCGATTGAGGTCTACAACATAGCGACTAAACACAGCTTGGATAACTGTAATTCCTAGAGTGGGGAGAAAATCATACAATTTATCGAGATGCCAATCTTGGTTGGGAAGAAAGTTCTTGTAATCTGGGTTGAGAATTTGTAAAACCTCATTTGGTACAGTTAAACCGCTATGAGGGATATTCGCCACAATCGGGCGAAGTTCAGTTGTAGGTAGAAATAGACGAAAAGGCTCTGTCATTATTAGAATTAAATTCACCGCTTCTATAGCGAATGAGATATTTCGATCGCGTTACTTTGCGTCAATGGGCTTGAGGCATAGGTTTGTTAGCTCAAATGAATTGTTTTTCTGCTGCTGTTTAGTTTAACAAATGTTCCGCTAAGAAACTTTTAATAAGACTCGATGCTGCGTTGGAGGTTGAATTGAGTTTGCAGTTAACTGAAAGTTTTAAGGGTGCGCTCGATCGGGAAATTTTGAACCCATAAAAACAGTTGATAATTGTAGTGCGAGCGTCCCCGCTCGCGATCGATAGTTGAGAGTCGATCGCGAGGTTTTGTAATAATTGACCGATGGTAAACATTCGCACTTGCAGGATGTTGTTTTCAATCGGGTGCAATGCAAGCTAGATATTTGCCGTTTGAATTAACTTTCAAACTGCCAGTTGACAGGTTGCCAATCGAA